>JBIOJM010000056.1:0-38908 GCA_044450785.1 Isosphaerales bacterium | reverse complement strand
GTCCACTAGCCGGCATGGAACGCCGGCGACGCGAGCCGGGGCAGGATGGCCCCGCCGTTGACCTAGGGTGGGTGCGGATGAGCGGCCGGCCGGCCAGGCGTGGCGGTGCGGGCACCCTGAATGGTGCCGGGCCCGGCGGGCGGGGAGGTCGAGCAGGCGGGGCCGGCCTGGCCGCACTGGCGGGGGTGAGTGCGGGGTGGTTAACCTTGTCCCTTCAAGTCCTGAGGATGCGATGCAAGGGGGCGCCTCGTTCCAAGCGAACCTCCCCTGCCCTCGCGGTTCCGGGCCGTGGACGCGGCACGGGATGATACGCCGGGAGAGTTCATTCTGTCCCGGGGGCGGTCGATATGTCGATGAGGAGGGCAAGCTCCCGGGCGATGAGGCGCGCTTGTCGCGGGGGTTCCAATCGGAGAAATCGACCGATGGCTAAATTGACGTCTCGCCAGGGAGCCACGTCGCCGGCTCGCATCAAGACGGCCGTTTACTTATCGCCGACTGCTTATCAACGACTTGGGCTCGCTACCGTCGCGGAACGCAAGACCCAAAGCGACGTTTTGGAGCTGCTGATTAATCGACATCTCGCCGGCTACGTCTTGAGCGTGCGCGGCGACCGAATCGGACACTCTAACGGATCGGCAAACTCTGAGTCTCACCCAAACCTTTCTGAGTCTTCTGCGGCCTGACTGCTTCAAGCTCTGACGGTCGTGTCGACGGGAGCAGCCGGATTCCTGGCGGACTTGTGCTTTCGGGCCGCGCTCCCGGCGGGGGAGGGGATTCGGGAGGCTTGGTGCTCAAGCGGCTTTGTCCCGTCCCTGCCTCACCCACTGGCGGGTCTGGGCCCGCCGAGACCGCTCGGAATGGAGGCGGGCTTGTACGGTTCGCACAGCGTAAACGGTGTGACATTGGCGTAAGCCTGGGTTCAGGTCTCGATTGTTCGGAACACCCCACGCGACTCGTGACGCCTTTCTCTACGAATCCGAACCCTTCATGTTGGAGACTTCGTCGTCCGTGGCGTCGTCGGTCTCGAGAGGTTCGCGACGGTTTATTTCGCTGATGTAGCCTTGACCATCGCCACGATGCCGGCTCGGACGGCCTCGGGGAGTCGCTCCCATGCGGCGGTGACCAGTTCGAGATCCGGGTCACTCATACAAGTGTCGGTGGGCAAATGGTGGGCGGCCTCGTTGGTGTCTGAACGTAAAGCGTTGGTTGATTTGTCTTTACGTGTCGATTGGGACGGTCTTGAAAACCGTAGTAGGTGAAAGCCTACCGTGGGTTCGAATCCCACCCCCTCCGCTGCACCAGCAAATTCGAAGCCGAGCCGTGCCTCGGTCACGAGCCCTTCTCTTGCTCCGGGACCGCTTCTCCCCAGCACCCCGCAAACAAGAACACCGAGAACAATGCGAAATGGACCCGTCTCATGGTGTGAACCTCATGGTGCAGTGGGTGTCTTCACCCCGGCGAGGCGACTTCCAATTCCCTGAGTGAGAGAAGACCGCTCGCCTTCTTCCGGTTCTCCCCGCCCTTATTCTCACCGGGCGCTTGAGAACCAGCCACTCATGGGCGCGCCAGAGCGAGCCACTGTTTCTCAGGTCGTTGCTGGAGTTCTGGCCCCATTGCTTGCCGCATGACGAATAACCGGTGCCAAGGCTCGTGGACTGGCGGCGAGGCGGAGTGCGGCGTGGCCGTTTTCGAACCGGTCGGTCGGATCCGCGCTCCGTGAGCGAGCAACCGCATTGCCTCAGGGTCACAAGTCTCAGTATTCTTGTGGCTTACGATTCTTGAGGTTCAATGCTTGACGAACTTGCCGGCGTGGCGGAATGGCAGACGCTGAGGACTTAAAATCCTCTGGGCGGGAACGCCCGTGTGGGTTCGATTCCCACCGCCGGTATTGGGTTCGCGCCGATTCCTGGGGTGTGTCTTCAAGCGGCTCGGTAGCAAAATTGGTGTAACCGTTGCATGCCGATCTCCCTTTTCTTGGATTTGGTTCTCTCTTTTTGTGGATTTGCAGATCGTATCACTAGGGAGAACGAGACGTGCTGTCCCCATTGATTCGAAGAGCGAACGGGCCTTGTGGTTGCAATTTTGACGGAAGTTGTTTCATGGCTTACGATAGCAGGGATGACCGTCCCAGGTTCGCTGGACCAACCGAATCAGTCACGCGTCCAGCACGGTTGTCCCGGAGTACCGTCTTTACCATGGGAGACCGGAGCCCAGATCGCGATGCGCGGATCAAGGCCCTCCGATCGTCCTCTGACGGATCGACAAGATGAAGAAGTTTCAGGCAGACGAACTGGACGTCGCCGAGTCCCATGCTGTGGCCACGTTCTCTGCTGTGGATTCTGAGATCATGGGCGGCCTCTGGGGGTGGATCCTCGAAGACGTCGAGCACCTTCGCTCCGATGGCATGTCCGACGACGAGGTCACGGACGCAATCGTGGGCGCCATGCACGACTGCATCCCCTTCTTCGAGCACCAGCCGGAGATCCGCCACAATGCCATCAGGGTGGTAAAAGCCATGATCCGCCAAGCCTTGCACTAGACCACCAGCCGTACCGCCGGGTCGCCGAGGATGACGAAGTTGCGAGCGTCGTTGTTCGCCGTCCAGAGGCCGGACAGTTCCACGTCGTCGGGGAGCTTACCGAACTTGATGTCCTCCAGCTCGCCGTTCAGCAGGGTGGCGATCGAGGCGTAAAACTGGTTGACCACCTCGAGGGCCGCTCCGACGGGGACCCCGGCCAGGAGCTGCGTCAGCGTAGAGTGGTAGATGTCGAGCTGATCTCCTGCCCGCCCCCACTGGAACGAGTAGGACCAGGCCCGGTCGATGTGGCCGACCACCGCCAGCGCCCCGCCGCCGGGCAGCCCCAGCAGCCGGCGAGGCAGGGCGGCGACGAGGTCGTGCGGGGCGATCGTCTTGCGCACCTCTTCCTGGTGGCCGAAGTCGTCGAGCTGCGGTGTCCCGGCGCCGTAGCAGGCGAAGCAGAATACGAGCAGGCCTTTCACCCGTGCTCCGGCGGGAATGTCGTCGCCCGAGACGTAGAAGGTGTCGGGACACGGCTGTCGCCAGGCGACTGGGCCGGGCCAATCTTGGCAGACCAGCGCGCCCCGGTGGCGCTCCTGGAGCGGGTCGCCGCTGGGCAAGACCGCGCCATGGGTGGCCGTGAAGAGCACCGACGGGGTGCGGGCGCCGCCGAGCATCTCCAGCAGGTTCTTCTTGGTCGCGTCCGCTCCGACAATCGTCTCGATCGCCCAGCCGGGTGAGTCGGCGGCGACCTGGCCCGAGAGGGGTTGGATCAGGTGAAGGGCGCTGAGCGTGGTCGCCCGGTCGTCCTCGTTCCGCGCCCCGAAGAAGACCGCACGCCGAGGCGTCGCGGGGCCGCCCGACTCGACAGCGACGACCGCCGCGGCATAATCGGCGTACTCCTGCACCGTCTCGAACGAGAGGCGGCCGACGGCGTAGTCGACGTCGAGCTCGTACTGGAACCGGTAAGGGATATCCTCAGGGCCGCCGATTACGAGCAGGTAGTAGGGGAGCTTCTTGGGATTGACGGGCCCCGGGGCCACCCCCTTGCCGCCGCCGACACTATGCGGCAGCCGCTTCAGGTATTCGTTCTTGCTCTCGCCCTTGCGGTAGGCGAACGGGCCCTCGAGGACCCGGTAGAGTGGTAGCTTCGCCGTCGCCTGTTTTTCCCGAAGCTCGAGCAGCGGGCGAAGGGCCTCCTTGATTGCCGGGTCGGCACCAAATGCGAAGATTACTCCCCATCCAGCCTGCGCGAGCTCGGCGGCGTCGACACCGGGCAGCACAGCGAAGCTGGGCGCGGCGGCCGCCTGTTTGCGCTCCAGGTCGCGCAGGTGGGCCGGATCGATGGGCACGCCCTGTGCGATCCGAGATACGTCGGCCGCCGACAGCGGAGGGATTGCGTAGTCGCCGGTGGCGATGTTGGTGCCGTTGACGTACAGTCGGTTCTCGTCGCTCATCGCCCTATCTCCGCATGAAGACGCGATCGAAGCCGCCCGCGCCAGGGGACGTTCCGCCCCCCGGGATAGGCCGCGCGCGCGGCGGCCTTGTCGCCGTCCGAGAGGTCGAAGTTTTCGTGGATCTCGACGCCGTTCAGGGTCCATTCCTTCTTGATCGCAAAAGTCATGATCGAGTCGGGGTCGAACTTGGTGTTCAGGCCGAGCGTACCCGCTGGGGAGGGATTGATAAGCTGCTCGTAGACCATGCCCGTCGACCAGCGTTTCTTGCCGAAGTCGTCGAGCACGGCCTCGGTGTTCCACGTGATTCCGACGTCTGGCTTCTTCAGCTCGGTGACGAAGCCCAGCGCGTGCCCGAACTCGAAGAGCACAACACGGCGGGCCGCACGTTCCTGCAGGGAGTTGATCACGCCGAGGCACATCGTCGGGTCGCCCCGCGGCGCAAGGAGGCAGTTGGTGCCCAGGTATGACCAGTTGTTCTCCGGCGGATCGAAGGTGATGCGGACAGTCGCCAGCGGCGTGTCCGACCAATCAAAAATGAGGTTAGCCTCGCGCGTCCACTCCTCGGCCCAGCGGTGGACCTTGGCGTGGTCCTCGGGCGAGCCGTCGAGGAAACGGACCCGGATCGTCTGCCCGGGCATCCAGCGCGACGCGAGCAAGAGCGCCGGACCCTTGGCCGGTGTCTCGCCCAGCGGCGCCGCGTACGAGGATTGTGGGGCGCGAAGCGACGCTCTCTCCCTAATGTCAATGTCGTGACCGGCGCTTTTCTTCGCAGCGGGGGAGTGCCCCTTGGGCGATTCCGTTGTTTCGACCACTGAGGCCATCGCTTTGCCATCAAGCCATTCCAAACCGTCTAAGACCGTGGGTGATACCCCGTGGCCCTGCGAGGTCATCGCGTCACCTGGGCCCGGGCGGTATGGCGGCGCCGCGGCAATCGGCCCGGCGGGGCCGGCGCCGGGAAGGTCAGGGCAGGTCGAACGGTAATCCTCGTCCTCGAATTTCTCTTTCCATTCCCGCTGGCTCAGGTTTCGGTTGGCGACGGCACAGGCCATCTTGACCCAAGAATCGGGGTCGACGTCCCAGCTTCGGACGATGCCGAACCGGCCGCCCGAGAGGAGCCGCTTGCCATCGGGGAGGAAAGCGAGCGCCGAGACGCCGCCGTGGGCGATGAAGGCCGGGCCGAGCGGCAAGCCTGTGCGGCCGTCCCAGAAAACGATCGTCCCGTCGTCGCCACCGGAGGCGAGCATCAGGCCGAAGGGGTCGAACGCCAGGCAGCCGACCGAGCCGCGATGGACGCTCTGGGGCTCGGGCGGGGCGTCGGGGTGGAGCAGGTCCCAGAACACGACCGCGTTGTCGTCGCCGCCGGAGGCGAGGAAGCGGCCGTAGTTGCCGAACGCCAGGCTGCGCACCGCGCCCAAGTGCCGCCGGCTCTCGCGGAACGGCTTGGTCTCGCCGGGTCCGAACAGCGCGACCATCCCGGCCGGGTCGCCCAGAGCGAGGGTGCAGCCGTCGGGGCTGAAGGCCAGGCCTGTGACCTCGGCCGCGTGGCCGATCAGCGGCAGGCCGACCCTTCGGCGCGTCGTCACGTCCCAGATCAGGACCTGGTTGACGGACATATCGGGGGCCTCTGCCCGACTCTGTTGCTGCTGTTGCATTTTCGTTTCGCTGGCTGTGGCGACAGTGCCCCCCACGCCGACCGCAAGCAGCCGAGGCTCCCCTGGGCAAAACGCCAGCGCCGTGACGTTTTGGGAGATGGAAAACGCCGCTCCCGACTCTTCCTTGCCCGAGTCGAGGTCCCAGAACCGGACTTGTCCCGTGAAACCAGCCGTTGCGATGCGTCGGCCGTCGGGGGATACGGCGAAGGCATTGATGATCCTACGCGTCTCCGACCGCGCGAACTCGGCCGTCATCCCGTCGGCGACGGTGCCCCGATACACCTTGGTTCCCGCCGAGTACAACACCTGCTTGTCACCGCCCACGAAGGTCACGGAGCCGACAACCTCGCCGGGCTTGAACCGGGTGCTCTGCTTGCCCGTCTCGGCGTTGACGACGGCCACGGTTCCGTCGAACCCGCCGGTCGCGATCGTCTTTCCGTCGTGACTGCAGGCGACGCACGCGGCCCCGTTCGGGTGGGGATGGAGCCGCAACGGGCCCAACACGCTGCGTCGCTCAGACAAGTCGGTGACCACAAGGTTGCCGGAGCGGTTGCCGGTCGCGGCACGCCGGCCGTCCGGTCGGACTGCCACCGCCGCGACCTCCCCGGCCTGGGGGTAGAAGAACGCCGTGGCTTCCGGCGTGTGCTGCAACGCGCCCAGCAGCGCGTTGAACGCGACCACTCGAGCCCGCCCCGAAGTCGGGTCAAACGCGGACACGCTGTGTCTCTGCAGGTCCCGCTCGTTGATCCTCCGCACCGCCTCGACGCCAAGCAACAGTGACAGGTCGGGCTGCTCCGGCAGGAGCAGCAGCGACCGCGAGGCGATCTGCCCGAGCCGGGCGCGGAACGCCGTGTCCTCAAGCTGGCTGGCGGCCTTGATCTCTTCCTCAAGCTTGGCCTGGATCTTCTTGTTCTGATTCGTGATCTCCGTACTCTTTTCCTTGATCCTGTCGTTGGACTCCTTGAGAGACTGTTCGTTCTTCAGAATCTCGTCGGTCTTCCTTTTGAGGAGATTTCGCTGCTCGATGCTATACAAGAGAAGCAGACCGAGCACAACGCAGCCTACCGCGAATACGCCGACGAGGGTCATCGCGGCCCAGCGGAGGTATTTGAGGAGTCGGTAAGTCCACGCGTCCCCGCCCGTCAGCCGCTTCTTGCTCCGGGAAAGGAGGTCGCGGCCGTCGTCGTCAAGCTTGTCGGGGTTGGCGAAAGCCCAGTGCTCGCCTTCGTTCAGGTCGGGGCCGCTGAGCAGGAGGTTGTCGGGGCGGTCCTGGCCGATCCAGAGCGCCAGGCGAATCTGGAACTTGCTGAGGCGTTCCTTGAACCAGGTCTCGTTGCTGTGGGTCACCGGCGCGACGAGCCGGTCGTGCGCCAGCTCGATCCAGGTGAAGCTGCCGCGGCGGTCCTCACGGACGAGGTAGGCATCGCGCAGGCCCCGCACGGCCACGTCGGGGAGGCCGCTCTGTTCCTTCGACACCGGCTGGCGCACCCCTTTGGCGCTGATGAGCCGGTAGGAGAACCACTCGCGGATCGCCCGCTCGGCCTGCGCGGGCGTGGGGAAGCCGGAGGCGGTCTGCTGGGCGACCTCGGTGACGCGCGTGGTGTAGTATCCGGCCAGTGCGTCATCGACCACGTCGCCCAGTACGCGCAGGTCGTCCAGCGTGATCCGCCCCGGATCGGGGTCAGTCCCGGTCGCGGCGTCGGCGAGCTTCTCCCAGAGCCAGAGGCAGACGACCTGCAGTTGCACCGGCTCGACGAACGGGCCGCGGGGCGTGCCTTCGTCGGAGGCCGTGCCCCGGACCTTGCGGAGGTTGTCGACGAGTTGCCTGGCGGCGTCCTCCTCGAACACGACGCCCACCTCGAGCGCCGGGCCCACGACGGCCTCGGCCGCCTCGTCGGGCCCGAGCAGCGTGAGACGGTAGAGGTTGCTCAGCCGGGTCGGGATCCGGAAGGCGAGCGGGGAGAGTTCGCCGAGGTAGTCTTCGCGGATCGCGAAGATCGCCCAGAGACCCTTCTCGTCGCGGAGCAGCTTGCCCAGCTCGTTGAAGAAGAATCCCTTGGCGCGGAGCCGGGGGATCAGCCCGGCCTGGAGCAGCGAGGTCTTGCCGGCGCCCGAGGGGGAGTGGAGCAGGACGATCCGGTCGGCGATCGTCGTGTCGACCAGCTCGAGCAGTTCCGGTTCGCGGCCGAACAACGGCTCCCCCTCGCGGAGCGCGCGGGGGCCGACGTACGGGTCGTTGTCTCGCCGGACGGAAGCGCCGGCGTGGGCCGTGGTCGCGTGGGTCGCCGTCGCCATCGTTTCGTCCCTCGGTTCAGACCGGTAGGTGCGCCTTCACCCGCGCCTGCCACTTCCCGTGAAGCTCGCCGAGGTGAGAAAAGGACGGGCATCCAGGCGTCGAACCGGTTTCGGACGCGGCCCCGCCCGGCGGCGACCGCGACGTCGACCTGGCCGTCATTCTGGAGTGTGTCCAAGAAGACCGGGAGGAACTCGACCATGGTGGCCATCGACACGCTGCCGAGCATCGCCAGCACGGCTGGCACACCGGCGTCAGCCAGGCTCGGCCCGAGCGCGGCGAGCACTCCCTTCGAGTCGCTGCCGCGGGCCTCACCGCCATCGCCGGCACTCTGGCACGAAACAAGCACGACGACCCGGGGCAGTTGTGCCAGGTCCTTGATCCGGTCGACCAGCACCTTGCCGTAAACCGGGTCGACCGCGCCGCTGTCATCCTCGAAAAAAATCACCGGCACGCCCGACCGGAGGGTGCCGTGTGCGACGATGTAGAGCATGTCGTAGGGCTGGCGGTGGTCGGGGTCCCCCTGACGCAGCCGCTCGATCAGCGACTTGAGGCTCGCCTGACCGCCGGAGGCGAGGGTCGTGAGTCGAACGTCGCGGCCCTCACGGGGTGCGCTCGACGCCTTGAGGATGCTCAGCTCTCGGTCGACGTCGACCGGCGCGAGCGCGACGCCGTCAACCTTGAATCGCGAGATTTCGACGGGATTGGCGATCACGGCCAGGACCCGGAAAACGTCGTCGGTCCGGGGCGGGATCGACCGGAAGTTCACCGCCGTGAGGAAGCGCGAGAACGGAATCCGCTGGTTCGTGGCCAGGAACGCCGGAGGCGCGGCGGAGGCGGCCGCGCCGCTTGCCGGGGAGGCCGCGGCGGGCGCGTCCTTGACCCACGGATCGTCGGGGTCGAGGAGCGTTTCCCACTTGAGCTCGTGCAGCTCGGGGGCCGACGGGCCGACGAAGATGCGGAACCGCAGCAGGGCCTCGCCGGCGCGGGCCCTCGCAGTTCTGAAGGCCGAGCGGAGCGCCTCGGTGGCGAACAACGAGCGGGTGAGCGCACGGCCATACTCCGCCGGGTCGTCGGGCAGAGCTTTGAGCGCTTCGGGGTCAAAGGCGATCAGGGCCGGTCCCTTGTCCAGCAGCCGGTCCTCCGCGTCCTGCTTGGGAGCGAGGAACCGCAGGTCGATCGCGTAATTCACCGGGTCCCAGCGGTGGATGCCGATCTCCAGATCCGCGTACTCCGCCATCCCGACGCTCCGTTCCGCCCGGCAACCGGGCTGTGTGAACTTCCACCCGGGCTTCGGCCCGGCGTGGCCCCTGCGGGGCAGTTCCCGCACGCTAACCCGACGCGCCAGCGAGGGATCTTCAACCCGTTCAGCATAATCGAAAACCCCTCGCTTGCGCGGTTTGATGTTGCGCTGTTTTCTGATGAATTCACGACACGGCCCGGTACTCCTTCACAGACAGACTACACACGAGCGTGTTTTCACGCGCCAAATGCGTCCAAATGCGTCACACCGTCGCGTGGATTTGAGCTGCGTCCGGGGCTCCGTGAATCAGCTCGTCGGAGCAACTCTCTATGTCACTCACACTTACGTGTGGCGACTCGACGGTTCTCGGAGGTTTTGTGCTCGTGATGGAAACGAGACGCTTTTCGCCGGTTCTGTGGAAAATCATGGAGACGCCATGGATGCGGATTTTGAGGGGCGATGCCTTGTCAGGATGAAGGCGGAAAGATGAAGGATGAATCAGATAGGTGAACATCGGTGGGAAATCGTCGTTGGACAAACGCGGGGGGTAGTCCAACCAGGTTTTTGGTTACTCGGAGATGCGATGGTTTGATCGGATCTCACTGCGCCTAAATGACATGTGGATCCAGTTGGGCAGCCTGGAAGGCGTTACGGGCGTTGGACTAAGTTGGACTATTCGAGCGTTTTTCCAGCATGTGTACACCGATGTACGCGGCCGGGCGCACCGGCAGGCCAAGGCGCCGCCCCAGGGCAAGGAAGCATCGTGAGTGGCTCGATGACGGCCACGAAATCCGTTCATCGTACACAGTGTGTTTTACGCAATTTTGGTGGCTGGCACCTTTCCTTGGGGCATGAGTAGTCTTGGATGCTGTTGGCGAATTCGGGCGGAACGGCTGAGCGATCTTACGCTCCTCGCCCACAGGCCGACCGGCTACCCGCTGGGGATCGAGGCAAATCACGGAGCGATTCCCCGTCGCTCAAGCCGGTTCGGCGCGAAGACGACCGCAACTGGCCGGTGGACCAGCATCGGGGTTACGCCATTGGAGCGAGATCGGCTTGTCGGCAAAGTGTTACACATGTAAGATAGGCAATGACCCATCTTCACCTTGAGGAGCAGGTCATGCTAAGCCAGGTCACCTGTGCAGCCTGCGGAGCCGAATGGGCCGACACCGACGTGTCATGCCGGGCATGCGGCTTCGTGAACCCACCTCTCCCTGCGGCCGAAGAGTTGATCGCCTCCTGGGTGGTCACCTCGACTCCTTCAGAGCCGCCGTCGGCTGCTCGGGACCCGGTTTGTGTTGCCTGCGGATACGAGGGGCCGATGGTTCCTTCGCCGGACGGAGATCGGGGCCTATGCCCGGCCTGTGGCGATCCCTGGCAAGACCGAGGCGGTGTCATCAGAAAATTCGCATGTTCCGATTGCGGCCAAGTCCTCCTGCTGACCGAGCAACATCGCGGGAAAACCGTCATCTGTCCGGGATGCCGCTCCCTCCTGGGATGCCTGATCGGTCTGAAGGGACGAAGGTGGGGAGGACGTCTCACGATCTTCGACATCACGACCCTCTCGGCGGCGTTTGCTCTCGGCTACATCGTGGAGCTGGGGCTTTGGGAGCAAAATGTCCCCTGGCCGATCCTTTGCGGCAGCTCGGTGGTCGCGTTGTCGATCACTTGGACGCTGGTGGCCCTGAGGGTCATCGGCCCGCGCCCGTCACGACGGCGCCGGTTCGATCCGCCAGGATTGGCGGCCTGCTTAGCGGTGTCGGCTGCATCGCTGTTGAATTCGTGGTTGGCCTGGGATATCGCGTTCATCAGCCCTTCGGCCCCGCACGACGTCTTCTCGGTCGCGGCCCTTCGCGTCGTGGAGCCGCTGCCGCTTGCGGCGGCCGTGGCGGGGATCTGGTCGGTCCTGATTTTCGACCGGAGGTGGCGTCCGGAGCCGAGTTGGATCGATCGGGCCGGGCGATGCCTGGGGATCTACTGGCTCGCGGCCGGATTGGTCGTCCCTCTCCTCCGCCTGTTTCTCTCGTAGGGGGTCCCAGCCCCATCAGTTACGGTCGGCGAATTCGACTCGATCGTCCACTCCCCCGGCCCGCCGCCTTGCGAGGTGTCCCACCTCGCCCAGATCCGCGTTCGCCAGCCGGCCCGAGGACTTCGCCAACACGATCAGCCTTGGAACAGAAAACTGGAATAAGCCGGCGAGGAAGAACTGATCGGGGCGATCGGCTATCAGAAGTGCATGTGCACGTCCATTCGGTGACAGCGAACCACGTTCAGGAGCAGGATGATCGCCGGAGGAACTGGAGTGAATCCCATGCCGTCCAGAAGCAGTTTCGTCGAGCCCGGCGATTGTGCCGAGGTCGGCGATGATGTCGTATTTCACGGCGAATACGGCAACCTCGTCCGTGGCATCGTCGCCGACCGCGGCGTGAGTCCGCTCTCGAACATCACGGGGTTTCGATTGCAATGGAGCAAAAAAAACGACGATCGTGCAGGGCGGCCGTTCTGGCGAACGATCGTTGAGGCGAACCAGGGGTCCCTGTAAAGCCTCGATTATAGTTGAAGGGTTACACACCACCTGCTTGGCGGCCTGGCAGATCGGCCTGGGTCATGTCCTCGACCCTGGCACCGGCCTGTGCCTCATTCGCCCATCTGATGAACCAGAACAGCAGCGGCAGATAGCCGACCCAGAGCAGCGAACCCCACCAGTAAAGGCGCAGCAGGAAGAGGCAAGCCAGGAAGGCTGAGCCCCCAAGCCAACAGAGGGCTGCTGCCCGGAACGTAAAGGCCCGCTCCTTGGGGCCCTTCGTGTTCTTGATGCTGAAGTATGTGCCGACAATACCTCCCATGACGCCGAGCACTCCCCCGGCGATTCCGCCGACCAGGCCGACCATGCTACCGTCCATAGGAAACCTCCCCGTTGAGGTAAACCGTCGGTCTTCGCTTCACGGCCACCGATTCCGCGTTCACTAATCGTCCCACGCCCGAGTGTCCAAGCCAACTATAAATCAGGCGTTCCACTCATTCCGGCTGTCGCTGGTCAACTCATAGGTCCAATACAGGGGGTGGCATTGCGGTGGCCACGGCCACCGGACCGAGATCAAGCTGGCAATGCTTGCACCGATTGGTTGGCCAACTGCTGTACCACGACAGGATAAACCGCTTGCCACACCGAGGGCAGCGAAACCGCATGAGAGAGGACCACGTGACGACACCGCCGACCCAGCACGTGAGAAACCCAGCGACCACTGAAACTACCAGAACGCGGCCGATGACCGGATTGAGTAGCGGGCCAAACTCTCCCTCGAACATGCCGAACAGACCCGCACCGCTGATGAGAGGAATGCCGACGAGTAAGGACCGCCAGCACCGACGTCGCAGGCCGGTGTAACGCCGTGCGGCGTCGGCCACTATGTTGGCGTCAAGGTCGCCCATGGTGTCCGCCGCCTAACGTGAATTGGAGGGTTGACTGTCAATCGCCGTCTCTAGTCCAGGCTTTACACTGACAATTTGACGTAAGTCCTGATTCGACCTACAAAAGTTCATTGATCCGTGGGGCATGTTCACCCTTTGCAGATCGGACCTAACTGAGCCACCTCATTCGAGCGGGTGTCAAACGTTCATAGTCGCGGCGAAGGCCACCCTCTGAAGATATCACGATCCGACGGCTCGACCAAGTTCGTTGTTTCTTGACCCCTTGCTATCGGATCCCCGTCACGAGCTATCGCCTCGTCGACGCCTGGTCCGAGTCCAACGACCCAGACGCCGGCAAGTGGGTTGCCCACGACCGGCTGTACATGATCCATCCCCTTCGTCAGCGATGGGCGGCGCTCTAGCCTCGCACTGCGGAACAGGGCGAGCGGCCGCGTTTCACATTTCCCATTTTCGATTCCTCGAAAGGACGAGGAAAAGGCGCCAGCCACCAAAATCTGGTAAAACACACTGTGCGCGATGAACGGATTTCGTGGCCATTTCCTCTCTAAATTCTGTACATTCCTCATATTTGGTGGCTGTCTCCTTTTCCGGTCGATTCGGATTTACGAAAAGAAAATTGGCGTAGAATGGTCGTCGGGCCGGGACTACTGGGTAGGTCGAAGATTGGGACGAGTCTGGATCGAGTCCATTGGAGCGCCAAGCGTATGGCACGCACATCCACGAACGCAAGCTGGAAGCACACGCGCCTATTGTTCGAGACAGGGTCGCTGTGCGGCTTAACGGATCGGCAGCTTCTTGATCTGTTTTTGGCCCGCCATGGCAACGGTGATGAGGCGAATGCGGAGGTCGCGTTTGAGGCCCTGGTCAAGCGGCACGGGCCGATGGTGCGACGGCTCTTCCGATCGCTGATAAACGATCACCATGATGCGGATGACGCGTTTCAGGCGACGTTCCTGGTGCTGGCCCGGCGCGCGGCCTCGATCCGCGACCGCGAGGCGGTTGCAAGCTGGCTTTACGGAGTCGCCGGCCGAGTTGCTGCGCGAGCGCGGGTTGAAGCGCGACGTCGCCGACTGCTGGAGCGCGTCGTCGCCGAGCAGGCTCGCCACGAAGCCATCCGTGAGCCGGAGGGTCCCCGCGAGCTCATGCCCGAGCTGTATGAAGAGATCGCACGGCTGCCCGAGCGTTATCGGGCACCGATCGTCCTGTGCTACCTCGAGGGCCAGAGTCACGAAGAGGCGGCGCGGACCCTCGGCTGCCGGCTGCGGACGCTGCAAACCCGGCTCCAGCGTGGTAAGGCGAAGTTGCGCCTGCGGCTACTCGGGCGCGGGCTGGCGCCGGGGACCGGCCTGCTGGCAGTCTGGCTCGCGGGCGGCGAGCACCCCGGGTCCGCAGCCGCCGCCGCTATGACGCCGGTGAACAGAATGCTGCGGGCGGGTCTGTCGGAATCGACCGCGCGGGCATCGGTCCAGTTCGTGGCCGCCCGGATGGACGGCCTCGCGTCATCGACAGTCGGACTGGCTCAATGTGTCCTGAAAACCCTTTTTTGGAATCGACTGCGAAACGCGGCCGGCCTAGTGGCCGTCCTAGCCATGGGCCTGCCCCTGACCCTTTACGGACTGACCGCCGAGGTTGAGGAAACCGCTAGGCCAGCCGACACGGTCACCGTCCGCGTTCGTGACGACCAGGGTCGCCCCATCGCTGGCGCCTACATCTGGACGCAGGTCAGCCTCCATGACAATGTGAAGGGCACCGGAACGGAATGGCCAGTCGGCCACGGCACCACTGATGGTCAAGGCCGTTATCTGATGCCTGTTCCCGAAGGCTGGCTCCCAAAGTTGGAAGATCGCCGGTTCGGGCTCGTGGGGCTCATCTGGGCCCACGCCCCGGGTCACCAAATGGCCATGGCCAATGCCGGATACGCGCTAGCCACCAAGGCGCAATCCGTCGACATGATCCTTCGGTCGTTGGCCGACACCGAGTTTCTGGTCCTGGATCCCGAGGGCAAACCCGTCGCTGGGGCTATGGTTGAGCCCCGCGGGGTCAAGACGCCGATCAACCTGACCTACAGCTCCGCTCCCGAGTATATTCTGCCCGTCCTGCAGGCGGTCACCGGCGCCGACGGTCGCGCCCGGCTTGGCGCCTTGCCATACGCGGCTTTTCGCTCGGTGCAGATTGCGACCACGACCTTGGGCGTTCAGCACTTGTGGCTCCAGGAACCTCCCACGGGTCGTCCACCGCGTGAGATTCATCTCCGGTCCACAGGACGCATCTTCGGCCGCATTGTCGCCGATCGGCCCGAATGGACGCGGGGCGTCAAGATCTCCATGACCACAACCGGTGATCGGGACCGGCGTGACACCGAGGGGACCGCAGAGGTTGTCTCAAGGGCCGACGGCCTCTTTCTGGTCCCCGCGATCGCCGCGGGACACGCGCGGTTCCGGGTCACGGTGGACCCGGCGCTGCCGGTACTGCCGCGGGTTACTGATGTCGAGGTCGAGGGTGACGCGATCACTCGCGTCGAGATTCGTCTGGACAGAACTGTCCGCGTACGCGGGGCGATCCGCTCCCGCGGTACCGGTGACCCGGTCGCAGGGGCAGAGATCTTGATCGGGACTGGCGCACCGAAGTTGGGTAGACGAGCGGTGAGCAACTCCCAGGGACGTTTCGAAGTCAACACCCTGCCCGGCGATGTGACGATGCAGCTGGTGTCCACGCCGGATTCCTTCGTACAGGTCGGCGACGACCCCTCGTCAGAGCGGCATCGCGTGCCAGCCGGAGTCGACGCGTTCGAACTGCCGCCGATCGACGTTGTGCGCGGCGTCACGGTCCAGGGACGGCTGGTGGATACCGCAGACCAGCCGATAGCTAACGTTTCGGTCTCTGCCCGGGCTGCGTCGGGGAATCGCCAGTACGGTGCTGCGGTGACCGATGGAGATGGCGACTTCACGCTGATGATACCTTCCCGGGTTCCGCTCATGTACCGCTACTCCTTTGATCGAGGTGGGATCCCGGAAGGACTCGATCCGGTAGGCGAGGTTCGGATCGTGCGCGAGAACCCGCTGCTGCTCCGTGCCCCCAACCGAAGGAGAACGCAGGCTGTCGAGGGCCTGCCACAGAGCCAACCTTAGAGCCACAACTCAAAAGCTGGCAAGGAGCCTGACCTCAAAGCGATTCCAACCACTTGATGAGATCGTGATCCGGAGATCTAAAGATGCCACGTTGATGGCCAGAAAGGATGGGCTTGGATTTATCCAGTGCCTGTCGCTTCGCTTCCAAGTCGAGGATCAGGTACTTGTTAGTAGTATTGATGCTCACGTGTCCCATCCAGTTCGCGATGGTGCCGAGATCTACACCGGACCTGAGCAGATGAACTGCCGTGCTGTGTCGCACGCTGTGCGGATGGAGCCTCTTGGCTTTCAGCGAGGACACATGCAGCGCCGTCCTCCGAACGTGCTTTAGAAGAATCCACCGCACACCGAAGCGCGTTAACGGCTGGCCGCGGTGATTAAGGAAAACGCCGCGAGGCTCGTTAGGCGCGATCTCACTCTCCCTCAGATAGGCACGCAGGGCGTGCGCCGTCTCGGTCCACAGCGGGCAGCGGCGTTCCTTCCGCCCTTTGCCTCGGAGACGAACGCTCGGCGGTGCGTCCAGGGCCAGATCGCATCCCTGCAAGCCCACGACTTCGCCTACCCGAGCCCCAGTATTGAACATGAAACCTAACAGAACGTAATCGCGGCGCCCGGCCGGGGTCGAACGGCCGATGTCCCTGAGAACGAGACTTCTCGGTGAACACCACCAGGGGATTTGCGCGGGATAAGCCGTTTTGGCCTTGAAAGATAGAGCTTGCGTCCCTTGATTTTGGGGTATCTCACAACCCCCCAAACGAAAGGACGCAAGCATGGGCATGGATTCGCCCACGACAGTCTTTATACCCGTTCACTGCGCACCCAAGAAGGCCCCCTGTCCGAAGTGCGGCAAACACGGCCGTCGCAAACGGAAGTTGCCCCCACGCAAGGTTCGCACCGTCATGTACAAAACCATTGCCTACCTGGAGATCACCTGCGGTGAGTATGAAGCCCGTTGCGATTGCTGCAAGACCTTTCGGAATACCCCCGAGGGGGTGCTTCCCAGAGCCCTCTACGACAACAAGGTCCGCGATCTGGTACTCGATCGCATCCTTAAGGACGGCATGAACGTCGAACAGACCATGGAGTCGCTCCGCCGTGATTTCCTTCTGGACCTGTCCACGGGGTTCGTCTACGACGCGCTCCGCGACCACGCCGAACAGCTCGACATGTCCGTGCATCGTCGCAAGGTCCTGGAGCATTTCAGCGGCAGCCTCTGTGTAGACGAGCTGCACCTGGGCCGCTTCACGTTGCTGTTGGCCACCGACCCGCTCAGCAACCTGCCGGTGGCTTTTGCTCTGGTTGCCACCAACGACCAAGATCACATGCTGCGGTTCCTCAACAACCTCAAGACGTGGGGATTGATGCCCCGTGTTGTGATCACCGATGACTCGAACTTGTATCCCGCAGTGCTGGCCGAACTGTGGCCGGAAGCGGAGCATCAGTTGTGCGTCTTCCACATCATCAAGAACATCAACAAGCTCATTCTGGATGCGGTGCGGCGACTGCGGACGGCCATGAGCCGGCGGGGCAAAGCCGGCCGCCAGAAGAAACGGGGCCGCAAGAGCAAGAAGGCCAAGGCCGCTGCCAATCGCCGCGGGCCGACGGTCAAGGACAAGGCACACTTTGTGTTCAAGCATCGTTATTTGATTGTGAAACGCCGTGAGAACCTCACCGAGTCCGAGCGTGGCGATCTGACGCGGATGCTGGAATACCTGCCGGAGTTGAGCACGTTGCGGCGATTCGCTGACAGGATCTACTGGCTGTTCGACACGCCCAAGGACTTTCACCAAGCAAGTTGCCGCCGGGCCGTGATCGTGCGCGACCCGGCGTTCCGGGCCGTGCAGGAGTTGGTCAAGGCAATGGAACAACTCGATGAGGAGAAATTCCCCAAGCTGATGGCGTACTTGAACAGCCCGGTAAGCCAGCGGGTCCGCACCAACAACCACGTCGAGCGGACCAACCGGATGATCCGCTTCTTTGAGAAGGTGCGATACAAGTGGCGGCGACGGAAGACACTGGTGCGGTTCATTGTGTTGAAACTCGACGAGATCTGGAGTGATTGGTCGCCACCCAAGGTCGAGGCGACGCCCCGGTCCACCGCAGGCCAGCGACGCAAGCCACTACGCAATGACGGAATACAACCACGCCGGGTGGCGTGAAATTAAGGTGGTGTTCAGCGAGAAGTGTCGTTTTTTATCCAAGTCCGGGCGCGACGGGGATCTCGCTTTCTGGGTGGGTGGCTTGAAAGTAGAATGGCTGCGCGCGGCCAGGCGAGGACGCGCGGTGACGACCCAGCGGTCGGAGGTCATGATCCGCCTGGTTTTGCGGAAAGCGACACAGTGTTTACCGGAATGACGACGCCGGGAGGCGGCTCGTGATGCGTCCAACGACTTTCTTGATGTTATCCGTGCTGATCGCGACTCCTGCCTGCGGCAGGGCGCAGGAGCCGGCGGGCGAACGGAAGGTGTTTCGGTATGGCGACGAGGCCAGGGGCGGGGCTTTAATCCATGACTACGCGAACCGTTGGGTCGAAGTCGTCGGTACCGAGGAGCGGTACCTCTTTGAGGAAATCGGTCGCTCGAACGACACGATCGAGTTGATCGATCGTCCCCGCGACGTCGGGTTGAAAGTGCACACCGATCGGGGTGAGCTCCGCTTGCCGAATTCCACGGCCTGGCAGCCGTGGGAGCAGGGGAAGTGGATCAAGATGAGCGAACTGCCCAGGTCCATCCGGTTCGTTCCGAGCGATCAGAAGATCCGGCTGGTGTATTTCGTCCCCAAGGATCGTGAGCCGATTGCCCATTTTGAAGAGAAGACTCGCGTGGTCATGCAGGTGGTGGCCGAGCTTTACTCGGATTTGAAGGCCCAGGGCTATCCATCCGCCGGGTTCACGTTCCAGACCAATTCGCAGGGCCAGCCCATCGTGCACCTGGTCCGTACGGAGCGTCCGGCGCAGTATTACAGCGGCGCCCCGGCCCGCGACGACGCCAGGCACTTCGAGAAGATCGCCCGTGACATCCCCGGCGACGTCGCTTCTCCATTGCGCCACATGATCGTGCTTTTTCCGGAAACGTACGAGCCGGGGCCCGCCCCGGTGGAGTGGCAGCCGTCGATCGGCCGGGGCACCCACATTTCCGCGGATGGCGGCCTCGCGATCATGTCGGCGTGGATTCTCCGGGACGAATTCTGCGCGACGACGTACGCCGAGCAGAAAAAACTCATCATGGACGCCACGCCGATCAAGGGGCGCACCGCGTTTGAAACCGGCAAGGTGGATGCGCCTCGGTTTGATTTCATCGAGGATGGCTTCGGCGCCACGGCGCACGAGCTGGGCCATGCGATGGGGCTGCCGCACGACGTCCGCGACCGCGACGACATCATGTTCCAGGGCTTCCGCCATTTGCAGGTCAACTATCTTCCCGCGTCCGCGAAAAAACCGCGCCTGAGGTTCTCGAAGGAAAATGCACGGCTGCTGGGTGTCTCGCGCTATCTCGTGCCAGAGACCGACCGGACCGATAACACGCCTCCGAGTGCACAGCTCGTGTTCCGCTTATCAAAGGGACGCCCGCCCAAACTCATGATCTCGATCAAGGCGACCGACGACCGCGAGCTGCGCGCGGCGGTGTTCTATGATCGTCAACACGACACCGTCATCGGCGGAACGGAGCTGACAGGAAAGAACCAGACCCTCGAGCTCGCGCTACCCCTGGACACCAAGCTGCCGGACGGGCCCGATCTGTTCGCCTTGCTGTCAAGCCCCGCACCGCCCGCGGGCCAAGGCGGCGGCCGGATTCTGACGCTCCTGGCCGACGCGGGCGGGAATATTGTGTACATCGCATCGCCGATCGCGTCGCCGTGAGGGGAAAGGAGCGAAGATGCCCACGAGGATGACATGCCCATCAAGGTGATCGGAGCCGGCCTCGGCCGCACGGGGACCCTCTCGCTGAAGATGGCCCTGGAGGAGCTGGGGTTCGTCAAGTGTTATCACATGGTCGATCTGTTCGCGAACATGGAGCAGGTCCGCGCCTGGGACCGGGCCGCGCGCGGCGAGCCCATCGATTGGGACGCCCTCTTCCAGGGGTACCAGGCGACCGTCGATTGGCCCGGCTGCACCTTCTATGCGGAGCTGATGCGCCACTACCCGGAGGCGAAAGTCGTGCTCTCCGTGCGCGACCCCGAGCGGTGGTACGACAGCGCACGACAGACGATCTACTACGCGCGAAATGCCTTCCCCGGTTGGATGCGGCTGTTCCTCCCCCGGATGCGCGGCTTCCGCCGCATGCTGGACCGACTCGCCTGGTACGGGATGTTTCAGGGCCGGTTCGATGACAAGGCATTCGCCATCGAAGTCTTCAATCGATACAACGAGCAGGTCCGCCGCGACGTGCCACCCGAGCGATTGCTCGTCTACGAGGTCCGGGAGGGCTGGGAGCCCCTCTGCGCCTTCCTCGGCGTCCCGGTCCCGGATGGCAAGCCGTTCCCCCACGTCAACGATGCGGCCGACTTCCGCGCGCGGGTCCGGCGGGGCGCCCGGATCGTGCGGACGGTCGGCTACACCATCCTTGTCATCGTGGCCCTGATCCTCGCGTGGCTGGCGTCTCGAATCTTGTCCTGATGTGACCGACGATTGCAGTCCGCCTCACGGGATCCCTGGATCGTTCGGACCGCGTCAAGTCGGGCTATACGGAAAAGGTGCCAGCCACCAAAATCTGGTAAAATACACTGTGTGCGATGAACTGATTTCGTGGCCATTTCCTCTCTAAATGCTGTATATTGCTCATATTTGGTGGCTGTCACCTTTTCTCTGCCGACCACAACGCACAGGTCAATCTGTTTCAGGCCGCGGCGATGGGGCGTACCGGCCTGATCGAGGCAATCCTCGATCGGGACGGCGGGCTGATTGACAGTCTGGACGATCGGGGGAGAACCGCACTGTTCCACGCCGCCCGCAACAACCGCTTCGCAGCGGTGAAGCTGCTGGTCGAGCGTGGGGCCGATGTCAATCGGTCTGATGCAGTCGGCATCGCTGCACTGCACCGCACGTCGCAGCAGTGCAGCGACGACCTCATTCAGTACTTGATCGACCATGGGGCCGATGCGCATCTGTGTTGCTACGTGGCCTGCGGCGACGAGGCCGGGACGCGCCGGATGCTGGCGCGTCATCCTGATGCCGCCAACCTAGTGTTGGACGAATTCAACGCTGTGGGATACGCAATTCACAGTTGGCAGTTGGGCACGCTCCGCATCCTGCTGCAACACGGCAGTACCTTGTCCGAAGAGGATCAACAGCACATCCTCCGCATCAGCAACAACGACCAGGAAGTCCTCGATGAACTGATGGCTATCCGAGACGTATGAGCGGCGACTCAGGCTACGTTCCGAGTTTTGCAACGGTCCGGTCGCGGGGCGGAATTCACTCAAGGCCTTGCCGAGCAATATCGGTTTGGGGTACGCAAAGCGCTGATTCGCGAAGGTCGGGCGCCACAAAACCGGAGCGAAAGAATGATCGTCAATAACTACCAGACCATGCAACATATTCTCGCAATTACGGATCAAGATATTAGCCGAGATGTGCGAAAGTTCGCCTACGAGACGGCGCGGAGTGACTTGATGGATCTTGCCAATCGTGGGTTGATGATGAACCGGAAGATCGGCAAAACGTGGGTCTTTACTCCGTCGGTCGACCTTGTCGAGAAACTGCGTGCCAAAGATTAAGCGGACGGTGCGAGAACCGGATATTCCGCCTTTGCCCAATTTACCCTGTTTTTCTGTTCTGTTAATGGAGAGAAGCGGTCTCGGACTGATGGGCGGAAGTCGCTAAACTTTGAGCCTGATCTCCGCGGTGGAAGTTCACACCTTCTCGTGGGCAAAGGAGTCAAAGCGATGAAAAGGATGCATGGTGCGTCGGCATTGATGATGCTCACCTTGTCCGTTGGGTTCTGGAGCGTGGCCTCGAGGGCGCAACAAGAACCGCAGCAGGAGGGGGTGGCGGCGAAGGCGGGCGAGAAACTGGACGAAGTGGGCCGGACCATCAAGAAAGGGATCGTCGACGCCGAGGAAGCGGTTCGCGACGGGCTCAACAAGACCGGCGAATCGGTCCGCGACGGGCTCAACAAGACAGGCGAGTCGGTCCGCGAAGGGTTCAGCAAGACCCGGGAAACGGTCCAGGGAATGGGGTTGGTCCCACGCGTCTACGGCCGCCTCCACTGGGACAAGGCACTCCACTCGAGTACACTGTTCGTCAAGGCCGAGGGCGGAACCGTGACCATCCGCGGTCTGGTTGCGGACGAGGCGGCCAAGGCGAAGGCGGTCGCGCTCGCGAAGGATACCGTGGGAGTCACCCGGTTGATCGTTCAGATCAGCGTCGTGTCGCCGTCCGTGGGAACAACGAGCTCGTCGCCCTCGCGCTGACCAATTCGCATCGCCGGGGAGGGCCCCGCCCGCTTCTATCAGCTCGCAAAAAACGCGCGCGATTGCACCGAAGAACGATGGAATTATCCATCGCATCGGCCGGCAATGACCGTCCTCACGCGGAGGAAGAATCGACGTCGTGCGGCGAAGTCAAACTCCGTCGATACAAGCGATTCCGTCGATTCTCCGGCTTGCGCGCGATGGAATCCGAACGAATTTCTACGTTTGTCAGACAACAACTCCCGGTTTTTTTCGTGAAATTGCTGGTGGATGGTGGTTATAATGAATATTCGTTTTGCTTCGTTGAGTCTGCACCTGTGGCGTGAGAGGGTGGGAATCCGATAATCCATCCGTTATCCTTGAGTCGCCGGCGGTCGATTCTTATTTCGTGTCTTATCAACCGGCCTGTGGAATACAGCTTTATCGGATCCATCGAATAACGCCCAAGAATTGATCGAGGCACGTTTAACATGACTCCAATCTTCACCTGGGTTCTTGCCCTGTTGCTCAATCCGCCGCAGGAGGCTGAGATGAGCGAGCGGCTGGCCCCTCCGGGCTGGCAGGGGAATTACTGGGGGCCCGAGGCAACGAAGGCCCGCCACGAGGGCAGGATGCCGGCGATCGTGATCACGCCGCACATGGCTCGCTGGGACGGCTGGGGCCGGCGAGTGCTGAAGGACGGCGATATCCTGTTCCGCCGGGGTGACGCCCGTCTCGCACACGGGTACTTCCCGATAAGCAAGTTCCTCGCCAATGCCAGCAACAGTCCCTTCTCCCATACGGGTGTCGTATCGGTCGAGGAGGAAGGTCCGGTCGTCTACGACACCACGCGGACCGGGGTGGCCCGGCAGCCGTTTTGCGTCTGGGTCCTCGACAACGTCGGCTGGATCGGCGTCAAGCGGCTCCGTCCCGAGCACCGCGGCTCGATCCCCAAGGTGCTGGCGTACATCCACAAGGTATTCGAAGAGCAAGTCCCGTTCGACTACGAGCTCGAGGAAGACGACAGAAAGCTCTATTGCGTCGAGATGACCGAGAAGGCGTACCGAGCCGCCGGGTTCAAGCTCTCGGAGCCCATTCGGCTGGGAGACATGGAGCGCGCTCCTGAATATCCATTCTGCATGTTCGGGCTGAGGATTGCCTCGATCTACTCGCTGCAGCAGCCCTTGACATTCGACAGCCGCGTCTTCTTCCCGGGGAACGATCGCCACGGCATCTGGTCGGCAAAACAACTGATGACCGTGATTCCACCCACGTTCGCGCCCGGCTATCCCGACATGAGCGTTTCCGTCAAGACCGTGGGGTCGCCGCCCGGGATCGCTGTGCCGAGTCCCAAGAAAGTCTCCGCGCCGCGCCGGCCGAACGATGCGACGAAACCCACCCGCGAAGGGACCTGAGCAACTTGAAGAGTTGTCAGTTCTCAGTTGTCAGTTGTCAGTGAAAACGAAACACGAAACCCCTAGAGCGGTTTTCACTCGGATCGCCGACTGGCCATACTAACCCGACGCGTAAGCGAGGCGACCGCTGGCAGAATCCTCGCTTACGCTTCGGGTTAGTAAAAATCGACAGCCCGCGGCGCTGTGCGCAACTCGTTGGTAAACCGCTCTAGCAGTTGTCAGTTCTCAGTGACACCTTGCCCGTGCCGCGCCAGCCCGTGGCTACGGCCGCAATGAGGTGGCCCAGCTTGGGATAATGCGGCTCGATGTCAACCGGCAGACCCTGTGCGCGGAGGGCTTCCGAGGTCGTCGGACCGATTGACCCAACGACCGTGCACGTCCCGAACGCGGTGCGGAGCTCGGCCTCGCGCACCTCGACCGCAGCGACCAGAAGAAGGTGTTCGACCTGCTGGGCGGACGTGAAGAGCGCGACGCCGACCCGACCCTGAGCGATCTCGACAACGGCCGCGCGCAGCGGCCCAAGGTCCTCGGGTAATGCCCAGCGGTAGACCGGTACCCGGGTAACGGTTGCCCCGCGCCGCTCCAGGCCCTCGAGCAGCTCGATGTTCGGTTTGCCGTACTCCTGGACCGCAACCCGCAACCCGGCGAAGGGCAGATCGGTGTCGAGCAGGGTGAGCGTCTCGTGCCAGGTGTTGGGCGTCGGCACGTGCAGGTCCACCCGCGCCCCCAGCTCTCGTAACGCCGCCGCCGGCTTGGGCCCGCGCGCAACGACCTGGGCTCGGGCCAGCGCTGCCAGCCAGGTCTCACGCGGCAAACGGGCCTCGATTGCCTGGGCCAGATACCGGGCCCCGACTCCGGTCTCGAAGATGACGACATCGAACCCCCCGGCCGTCAACTGCTCTGTAAAGGCCGTCACCTCGGGGCTATCGTCCAGGGGGACCTCCCGCAGCGCGGGGGCGGAGAGCGGGACGCCGCCGTGTTTGGCGATCAGGTCGGCCATCGGCCCGGCCATACGGGATTCAAAAATCGCCACGCGGAGGCCGGCCAGCGGAGACGATTCGGGGGGGCCCGTCATGATTCGATCACCTCGAGGCCATCGGTCGTGCGTGGCGGGAGTTCGCCGCGAGACCGGCCCCAGCCGGCCAATCCGAGACCGGCGAGCCCGTGTGGCTCGGACGACCGCCTGGCCCGCGAGCGATCTTCAAGCACGATCCAGTGCGATGCCGCCATGTCCGATGAAGATACCCCGCCATCCCCGGCTCGCATAGGCAAGCGCGGCCGCGCCACCGAACCCGCCCACCAGGGCAAAGGCGAGGAAGCCGCCGCTGAAGCTGCCGGTCAGCTCCTTCAGGCTGCCCAGCACGTTCGGCAAGACGAAGCCGCCCAAGCCTCCGGCCGCGCCGATCAAGCCCGTCGTGACGCCAATCTCCTTGGGGAACCGGTTCGGGACAAGCTGGAAGACGGCGCCGTTGCCCATTCCCAAGAGCGCCATGACCGCGAACAAGAGCATGGCCCCCCCGGCCAGTGGCGGCAGCGAGGTGAGCCCGAGTGTCACCGCGCCCACGGCGATGTAGAGGACCGTCAGCATCCGCACTCCGCCCAGGCGGTCGGCAAGATAGCCGCCGAACGGTCGGAGAAACGAGCCGGCGATGACGCAGAGGGTGGTGAAATTGCCCGCCTCGACCCGGGAAAGCCCATACTGGCTGAGGAAGAAGACGTTCAGAAAGCTGGCCAGGCCAACAAACCCGCCGAACGTGATCGAGTAGAACAGGCAGAACCACCAGGTGTCGCGCATCCGCAGCACGCCGGCGTAATCCGCCAGCGACCGTGGTGCCGGCTGGTTGGGGCTGTCCTTGGCGAAGATCACAAACAGGGCCAGCGTTGCCAGCAACGGTACGATGGCCATGCCGAAGACGGCGTGCCAGCCCCAAGCCTGCGCCAGCCGGGGCCCGAGGAAGGTAGCCAGGGCGGTCCCGCTGTTCCCGGCGCCCGCGATCCCCATGGCCAGCCCCTGATACCGGAGCGGATACCACCGGCTGGCCAGCGGCAGCGCGGCGGCGAAGCTGGCCCCGGCCACGCCCAGAAGTAGTCCGACCAGCAGCAGCTTGTCAAAGCGGTCGGCCCAGAGCCAGCCCAGCAGGAGCGGAAGGATCGTGAGGGCCATGCCCAGGATGCCGGTACGCCTCGCCCCGATGTGATCGGTCAGCAGGCCGAGAACGAGACGCAGCAGCGCACCGCCAAGGAGCGGGACGGCAACCATCAGCCCTTTCTGTGAGTCGGACAGGCCGAACTCCGGCACGATCGAGTTCGCCAGCGCGCCCGGCAGAATCCAGACCATGAAGCTGACGTCAAAATAGAGGAACGCGCTGAGCAAGGTGGGCATATGGCCCGCGCGGCGGAAGTCGCGAAAATCCATCAATTTGGTCCTTAATCCTAAATCCTAAACCCGATTTGCACTGCAGTGGGCCGCGCAGCTTGTTTCGACGAGGTTGAGGGCTTCGGGCCCCTCTTTGGGCGGGAGGGAGACAAAGACGGCGTCCGACTCGATCCTGACCGGGAACACGCGGACCCGGTAGTCCTCCCCGCTCAAGCACTGCCCCGACTCGAGTGAAAACGTCTTCTTGTGCAGCGGGCAAGCGACTTTCGGGGTCCCCTGCTGGTCGCCGAGGATGCCGCGCGCCAGGACCATCTCCCGCTTGTGCGGGCAGAGGTCCTCACAGGCGTACCACGTGCCGCGGCTGGCGAACCGGAAGACGGCGATCTGGGACCGGCCGTACTTGACGGCGCGGCCGCCATCGACAGGAAAGTCGCTGACCAGGCCGACCCGCACCCAGCGGGTCGGCGCTGCGCCGGTCGTCACATCGGGCGAAGCGACACGGGGCCTCGTCAGCCGGTCGAGGGGCACGAAGTCCGTCGGCCAGTCGGCCGGACGCTGCTGGCCCCGCTCGGTCACAAACTCGACGCCCGGCTCCGCCAGGTCGGTGTTGGCGAACTGCTGGAAGAACCGTCGCTTCTCGGGGTCGTTCACGACCGCCTTCCACTCGCACTCGTAACTGTCGACGAGCGACTGCAACTGCCGCTCGAGCTCAAGGGCGATGCCGAGCCGATCATTGACGATGACCTCCCGGAGCGAATCGATTCCCCCTTCCATCTTATCGAGCCAGACCGAGGTGCGGGTGAGACGGTCGGCCGTCTGGATGTAGTACATGAGGAACCGATCGACGTACTTGAGCGCGGTCTCCTCGTCGAGGTCGGCGGCAAGCAGATCGGCGTGACGCGGATGAGCGCCGCCGTTGCCACAGACGTAGAGGTTCCAGCCCTTTTCGGTTGCGATCAAGCCGAAGTCCTTGCTCTGCGCCTCGGCACACTCGCGGATGCAGCCGGACACCGCCGCCTTGAGCTTGTGCGGCGCCCGGATCCCTCGGTAGCGCATCTCAACCCGGATGGCGAAACCGACGGCGTCTTGCACGCCGTAACGGCACCAGGTCGATCCCACGCAGCTCTTGACGGTGCGGACGGCTTTGCCGTAGGCGTGTCCGCTCTCGAACCCGGCTGCGACCAGGTCCGCCCAGATGTCGGGCAGGCGGTGCACCGGCGCTCCGAACATGTCGATGCGCTGGCCGCCGGTGATTTTGGTGTACAGGCCGTACTTGCGCGCGACCTCGCCCAGCACGATCAGTTTCTCGGGCGTGATCTCACCTCCAGGGACCCGCGGAACAACGGAGTACAGTCCGCCGCGCTGGATGTTGGCGAGGTAGCGGTCGTTTGTGTCCTGGAGCGTGGCGTGGGCCGGCGCGAGGACGCTTTCATTCCACAGGCTGGCGAGGATCGACGCCACGGCCGGTTTGCACACCTCGCAACCCTGGCCTCTCCCGTGCCCGGCGAGCAGGTCGTCGAACGTCTTCAATCGCCTGATCTTGACGATTTCGAACAGCTCCTGGCGGCTGTGGGGGAAGTGCTCGCAAAGGTGGTTGGCGACCGTCTTGCCGGTCGCCTTCAGCTCGGCCTTGAGCAACTCGGTGACCAGGGGCAGACAACCGCCGCAGCCGGTGCCGGCCTTGGTGCACGACTTGACCTGGGCGACCGAGGTGAGCCCCTCCAGGCGGACGGCGTCGCGGATCTGGCTCTCGCCGACGTTGTTGCACGAGCAGACCTGGATGTCGGCGCCGGCGCCACGGGCCGGGCTGCCAGTCCGATCGCCGTGCAAGCTCGTCAACAGTTCGCCGGGGGCCACCGGAAGCGGCTTGCCGCTCTTGAAGTGGCCCAGGAGGGCGCCGTATTCGGTCGCATCGCCGACCAGAACACCGCCGACCAAACGCGTGCCATCGGCGTTGAACAAGAGTTTCTTGTAGACGCCTCGGAACGGATCCTCGTAGGTCAGGGCCCGGGCGCCGTTCTGTTCGGCCAAGACGTCGCCGAAACTGGCGACATCCACGCCCATCAGCTTGAGCTTGGTGGACGGGTCGAAGCCGGCGAACACACGGTCGGAGCCGGTCAGGTTCGCGGCGGCGACGTCGGCCATCTCGTAGCCGGGCGCCACCAGGCCATGGATCGTGGCCCGATGCAGAGCGACCTCGCCGATCGCCAGGATGTCCGGGTCGCTGGTCCGCAGGACGTCATCGACGACGACGCCCCCCCGCGGGCCGACCTCCAGCCCGCAGGCGCGGGCCAGCTCGTCGCGGGGGCAGATCCCCGCCGAGATGACGACCATGTCGATTTCCAGCCGCTCGCCATCGGCAAACGCCAGGCCCTCCACCTTGCCGTTGCCGAAAAACTCCTTGGTGCTCTTGTTGAGGTGGACCTTGACCCCCAAACCCTCGATCTTGTCGCGAAGTGCCCGGGAGCCTGCCTCGTCAACCTGTCTGGGCATCAGCCGTGGTGCGAGCTCGACCACGTGGGTCTCGAGGCCAAGGTCGAAGACCGCCTTGGCGGCCTCCAGCCCGAGCAGGCCGCCTCCAATCACCGCCGCCCGCGTCGCCTTGCCGGAGTAGGCGAGGATCCGCTCCAGGTCCTCGATCGTGCGGTAGACGAAAACCCCCTTCTTATCCACTCCGGGAACCCGCGGGACAAACGGGGCCGAACCCGTCGCCAGGACGATCGCGTCGTAAGCGACGTGTCGCCCCCCTTCCGAAGCGACGATCCGGCGCCGCCGGTCGATCGCCTTGGCCCGGTCGCCGACATGAAGGGTGATGCCGTTTTCGGCATACCACTCCTCCGGAGCAAGCTGGAGGTGGCCGGCGTCGCGGCGCTCGAAGTATTTCGTCAGGTTCACGCGGTCGTAGGCCGGGCGAGGCTCCTCGCAGAAGGTCACGACCTGATAGCTCTGGTCGAGGTCGTATTCCACCAGCCGTTCACAGAACTGGTGGCCCACCATTCCATTGCCGATCACCACGATGGTTTTGCGATCTCGATTCCGCGCGATCATTCGATTCCGCTCCCGATCGTGGTTGTGAAAACATCATCCGGCCCCAAGGTCCGGGCGCGGGCTCCCCGGACTCGCGCCGCACAGGCCTTGTAAGCCGGCTGCTGCGACTCGGGGTCGAAGACGGAGTCGGTCAGACGATTGGTCGAACGATCGTGCATCGGCAGGAAGAGATTTCCTTGCGGCACGGTCGGAGTGATGAACGCGCGAACGCATGCCTGCCCACGACGCGACTCGACGACCACCCATTGACCGGGCCGGACGCCCAAGGCCGTCGCATCCAACGGATGGATCTCGACGTGGGGATCCTTTGGGGCAAGCTTTCTCAGGACGTCGGACTTGGCCGTACGGGTCTCCGTGTGCCACTGCGCGGCGCTGCCGCGGCCGGTCAGGAGCTGGAACGGGAAGTCGCCGCCCGGCGGCTCCGGGGTCGGGCGCGGCTCCTCGAAGACAAATCGCGCGCGCCCGTCGGGCTGGTAGAAATGACCGTCGGCGAACAGCCGCCTTTGCGGGGCGACGTCCGCGCCCTGGGCCGGGTAAGGCCACTGGATGCCGCGGGCTAGGTCGAGCATCCGATAGTCCGCGATGCCGGTGATGTCGCAAGGTGTTCCGGCTGAGAGCTTTTTCAGGATCTGGAAGATCGCCTCGGGTGACTCCCAACCGGTGAACATCGAGTCGCAACCGTAGTAATGGGCGACGAGCTTGAAGATGTGGAAATCGGCCAGCGCCTGACCTGGGGCGCGGCGGACTTTCTTGATCAGCCCGACCCGCCGCTCGGAGTTGATGAACGTGCCCTCCTTCTCCCCCCACGCGGCCGCCGGTAGCAGTAGGTCGGCGAGCTGGGCCGTCTCGGTCGAATGGTACATGTCCTGCACCACCAGGAAATCGAGCCGGTCGAGGATGTCGCGGAACCGGCCCTGGTTGATCCATGAGTGTGCCGGGTTGGTGCCAATCACCCACAGGCCGCGGATCGCGCCGGACTGGATCCCCTCGAGGATCTGGTCGTAAGCCCAGCTCGGCCGGGCCGGGATCCGCTCCTCCGGGATCTCGAGCACCCGGGCGACCTTGGCGCGGTGGCCGGGATTGGCGAAGTCACGTCCGCCGAGCAGGTTGGTGGTGTTCGAAAAGAGCCGCGACCCCATCGCGTTGCACTGGCCGGTAATCGAGTTGGCCCCGGTGCCGGGCCGGCCGATATTGCCGGTCATCAGAGCCAGGTTGATGATCGCCTGTGCTGTCTTCACGCCCTGGTGGCTCTGGTTGACGCCCATCGTCCACCAGAAGGAGACGCGGGACCGTTCGTGGATCCGCGCCGCCGTATCGCGAATCGATGCGGTGCTCAGTCCGGTCTCGCCGGCAACCCGGTCCACATCGAACCGGCGTACGAAGACGGCAAAGTCATCGAAGCCTCTCGTGTGTGCCTCCACAAACGGCCGGTCGATCCAGCCGTTCTGGATCAACAGGTTTGCCAGGCAGTAGAGGAGCACCAGGTCGGTCTTGGGCCGGACCGGCAGGTGGAGCGTGGCGGCCATCGCCGTCTCGGTGCGCCTGGGATCGACGACGATGATCTCAGGCTCGTTGCGGTTGCGCATCACCCGCTCCCAGAGGATTGGGTGGGCGATGCAGACGTTCGACCCGACCAGGACGATGCAATCCGACTCCTCGAGGTCCTGGAACGTGTAAGGAGGGGCGTCGAAACCAAACGCTTGCTTGTAGGCCACGACGGACGTCGCCATGCACTGGCGGGTATTCCCGTCCCCGTGCACGATTCCCATGCCGAACTTGGTCAGGGCCCCGAGCAGGGCCATTTCCTCGGTCGCGATCTGGCCCGTGCTCAGAAACGCAATGGCGTCGTTTCCGTGGGCCGCCTGGATGGATCGGAAGCGGGCCATCATTGCCGTCAGGGCGGTGTGCCAGTCCACCGGGCGCCTCCGGCCGTCCTCGCCCCGGAGGAGCGGCGTGGTCGCGCGGTCGGGGGCGTCAAGAACGGTCAAGGCTTCCCACCCTTTGGAGCAGGCCATGCCGAGGTTGACCGGGTGCTCGGTCGTCGGCGTCAGGTTGACGGCCTGGCCATCGCGAAGGTGGATGGTCAGGCCGCAACCCGTCGAACAGAAACCGCAGACCATCCCCGTGGTCGCGTGGGGCGTCTTGCCGGCGGGGACCTGGCCCAGGCCGAACCCGCCCGGAGCCCTCTTCAGCTCGCGCGTCAGGCGGCCGTCGCGGGCGCGGACCAAAGACAGGGTGCGGTGGAGCAACGAAGGGCTGAGGTTGGCGGTCTTCACGGCGTCAGCCCCCCGGGCATCTTTGGCCTGACAACCGCGGTGAAGAAGAGGTACCGCTCGGCCATCTCGCCGGCGATCGACGCCGCCAGGGCAAGGACCGCGGCGGCCGCCGTCGCGCCTGCGCCCGCAGTGAGTGCCCCCATGACGGCGAGCGCCGGCAGGACGACGCCTCCCACGACCCCAAGGAGGCGCCGAAACCTTGCCGGCCGCTGGAGAGGACCACCAAGAAGCAGGGCCGTCTTCCGCAATGGGGCCAGTTCCGACCTGGCAAAGCCGCGGGCGAGCCTCGCCTCGAACCAGAGTTTGGCGGACGAGGCGGCGATCAGGCAGACGGCGACCGCCATCAGCGGCCACGATGACGCCGGCGGGCGAAGCATGTCCGGACGACCCAGCGAGGCGATGCCCAGCGCCGCCAGCGACGTGGCCAGCCCGAGCACGACGGCGGTACCCGTAAACTTGACCGCACTGTAAGATGCTCGCCAGTACGGTCGCCGCACCGCGTGGTAGACCAGCACCGAGCAAGCCATGCCCACCGACCCGGTCGCGACAATCCCCCCGAGCAAGGCCACTCGCACGCCGAGCGCCGCCGCGAACCAGCCGGGCCAGAACATGACCAGCACCGCGTAGACGGTGGCGAGCTGGGCGAAGAGCCCGAGCGCCAGCACCTCTCGACTGAGCCAGGAATGCCTCAGTCCAATCAACGCGCGGTAGGCATAGAGCGGCCGGCCCAGGTGGAGGATGCTTGCTCCCAGCCCCGCCCACACGGAGCCGAGACAGAGGACCGCTCGGAGCACGGTGTCGGCGCCGCCGGTCGAGCCGGCTGCGAGGGCGACCAGCTCCACGGCGAAGCCCCCCACGGACAGTTGCGTGAGCACCAGCATGGCGATCAAGGGCCAGTGGGTGTGCTCGGGCTCGAGGTGGTGATCATCCGCCGGCTGCATGTCCCCCGGCCCCATCAGGTGGCTCGTCCGGAAGGACGTCGTCGGCAGGGTGTAACTGGGATCCACCGTGGCCGGCAGGAAGCCCCCCGCCTCGGCCTGCGCGATGACCTCCGCGCTGTCGACCACGCGGATGCGAATCGCCTCATGCGGGCAGGCCTGGACGCACGCCGGTGCCTCGCCGACCGCGAGCCGGTCGTGGCACATGTCGCACTTGCGGACGATTCCCTTGCCCGCGTGATATTTGGGGACATCGTAGGGACAGGCCAGCATGCAATACTGGCAGCCTATGCACTGGTCGTCGAGATGCCTGACAATCCCCGTGTGCGGGTCTTTCTCGTAGGCGTCGACCGGGCAGGCATTCAAGCAGGCTGGGTCGAGGCAGTGGTGGCATGCGGACGTCACGTGCTGGAGGACGGGAAGCTCCGGCATACCGCCGATGACAAGGCCGACGTCACGCCACGACTCGCCTTCGTCCAGCCCGTTGAGGTTATGGCAGGCCGCCACGCAGGCCTTGCAGCCCGAACAACGGTCGAGGTCAACCTCGAACGCGAGCTGCTGGCCCGGCCCAGGTGGCTGGGCTGGCATCAGGGCGGAGTAGTACCGACCCTGCAGCGGCTCGGCGGCGTCCTCGTGGAATTGCGCGAACCGTTCGACGGCACTGAGGTCGCCTTGCTCGTTCAGGAAAGAGCTGACCAGACCGGCATCGGGCTCGAAGGACCAGAACGCCCCTGCTGGTTCCAGCAGAATCATCGAACCAGCCGATCCATCGAAACTCATGACAACACCACTCCTGTCCTCGTGCGCGGTCCGGACGAGGAGCTGCCGCTCGGCTCTACTGGTCGGAAGCAATGAAGATCGTCACCGGCGGGGAGAGGTACCGGCTCGCTGTGGTCGACGTGTGGTGAAGCAGCCGTCGTGCCGGACCGTGGCGGGAAGGCTCAGTACGGGCGAATCCCTACGGCAGGACGAAGCTCGATTTCGGTTCCTCATCGCAAGGTTGCGCAAAACCGAAGGGTCAACCGTGCTGAGGCAAAGAAGGCCACGCCCAACGATCGAGCATGATTGCCGGAAATCGATGCACGATCGTCCCGAAAAACATGTCTTCGGAGAAGGCCCGTCCGAAGCTTCCGGAGACGGTTCAATCCGCTTCCGCGCACTGAATTCGCTGTCGCCGAACGGGTGCGGGGAGCGTGGAGGGTTGTCCGTCGTGCTGGTCGATTGACGGAGGCGTCAACGTCGAGGACGAAGAGCGTTCACACGAGGCTCTGTTTTGACGCGTCATTTGCGTCATGCCGTCGCTGGGATTTGAGCTACGCCCCGATTCTCAGGGCACACACGCGTCTGGGGGTCGAAAATGCCGACACGGTGACACGGCCTTGGTAGCATTAGACTTGCGCGTTTCGAATTCTTCATACGGCTGCGGCGCAGGGCTGAGCTCCTCGTCTGCCGAAAGGTCGCGCGTGTCGACATTTTTGGTACAAGTCGTGGTTCTCGTGAGAGTTGCACGACGCGACCCTTGTGGCAACGGTAGAGATTGACGAGTATGCCATGTAAGCGGAGCTGAGGGGAAATGCGGCGCAGCTCGATGGTGAGCCACTTTGTCGGAAAGACCGAGGCCAGTCGGAAGGACGGGGGCGGAGGACGAAGGGCCTTCTCGGGTCAAAACTCGCCACAGGTCCACACATACCTGTTAGAATCGCCGATGTCGATGGTCGGTGTTCTTGCCGTAAATCATTTGGGATCCGAAATCTCCGTCGAATGAGGCGTCGCAATCCGGCTTCAAGTGTGCGGACCTTGGATTTGTGTGAACAGATGTCAAGTATGAAGAGCGAATCGGCTTTTCCTTGGTGCACATCTTGGTGGTGTTGAGTGAGGGGTGTCTTTTTGAGTCTCGCTCGGAGCGACCCGGCACTGGAATGGTCCGCATTACCGTCACAATCGTCCGGTCGGTCGAGCCCACCCGGCAGCCATGGCTCTCTACGATCCGCGCACACGATCCCCACACCCAATATGATCTGCAGAATCCGAGAACGAGTTGTATAAATCTTCTTGGGTCCTTGGAAATTGCTATTATCTGCGTTTGACGATCGGCGGGATCAGCGGGTGCATCGAAAACCGCGGTCGAGGGAAGACTGGTCCCAGTTCATCCTTCGTGCCTTAATTTCGGACGTCAATGAGCCGAACGACGTTGACGTGATCCTGGTGATGGGGAACGACTTCCGTGCCGAGGACTGCCCAGCGGAATCGTTGGTGCTGTTCGACCATGCTCGTGCGAATGCCGAGCTGGGAGCAAGCATTTTCTGGGTACGTCCCGAGATGCTGCTCGGTGAGCCACTCGAACAGTTCCTGGCCTTTTGGCAGACCAAGCGCGACGGCCGACGCCGGGGCGTCGTGGAGATATATCCATGATTCAGAACGACAAAGAACTGAAAGTGACCCGGGAGCGGATCGCGCATCTGCTCGACCTTCTGGCTCGGTTGCGGGTCAGCAGCCGGCCCGAGGAGCTGGCCTTCGTCTCGGGCGGGTACAGGGCCGAGGTCGAACGCATGCAACGCGAGGTGCTTGATTACCTGATGCAGCCGGCGAGCCAGACGACCGCGAAGGCTGGCTGATCCAAGGCAGCGATCGTGCGCCGAACCAGTCGTTGCAGCCGACCGCGGACGTGGGAAACCTCCGCTCGAAATTGTAGCTTATTCGTGCGAGCGGTTTGTCGCGTTTCGACTGAAGCAAAACAACCATGCGTTGGCGTTGGCCCGACTACGCGTTAGAGTAAAGTCGCCTTTCGCTCCGCGAAAGGGCATGTTCTTTCGCGGAGCGAAAGACGACACAGAGACCTCCACGATGCTTGGTGAATGCTTCGATCTGAAAGGCCAATCGCTCATCTACGAGCACTGTCGTCCGCACTGGTCGCAAGCGGGGGCTGTGGTCTTCATCACGTTTCGAACCCATGATTCCATTCCTCGCGAGGTCATCGAACGCTGGGATCGGGAAAAACAGCAGTGGCTGCGTCAACGCGGCAGGGATACGGCGGCACACTGGTCTGTCATCGTCCAGAGGCTTTCCGAGAAGGATAGGGCGGACTTCCAGAGGACGTGCAATCGCTGCCGCGAAGCATTCCTGGATTCGTGTCATGGTCGTTGTTTGCGTAAGCGGCCTGAGCTGGCCGAGATCGTTGCCGACTCGCTCCTGCATTTCGACGGCCAACGTTATCGCATGGGTGATTTCATCGTGATGCCAAACCATGTGCATTTACTGGTCGTTTGCTCGACGGCGGAAGCGATGAAGGAACAGTGCGATTCGTGGCTCCATTACACGGCGTATCGGATCAATCAGGCGATCAACGAAAAGGGGAAGTTTTGGCAGCAGGAGCCCTTCGACCACCTCGTCCGCAGCCCGGGCCAGTATGAGTATCTGAGGAAATACATTGCCGATAACCCGCACAAAGCCGGCCTGAAACCCGGCGAGTATCGTCACTGGAGATTCAACGGGTAGTGGCAGGGCGATCTTTCGCGGAGCGAAAGACGACATTCGCGCCATCGTTGCCGTCCGCTCCGCCGCAGCCGTTCACCGGTGTTGTGGATTTCTGGTCAAGGATCCTGACACGAATTGCCTCCCCCGACGGTATGGAATCGGCTGATTCGGATGATCCTGCTGCGCGAGAAACAGGCGATCCCCAGTTGGGTAAAAATGGCCAGCTTGGCGCGAGCACAACCGATGCGTTCACGGGACTGAACGGTTACGCTTTGGGGAGGTACCCGGGTGCGTTCTAGCGCAGCTCCTGGGGCTGGTCTCGAGCCGCCTCCTGAACGATCGTCAGGCGCAGGAGTTCCGCCAGGGTGCGGACACCGAGCTTGCGCATCACACTCGACCGCCTCAGCTCGACGGCACGGGGCGTGATCTCCAACCGGGTTGCGATCTCCTTGTTCGGGCGTCCGTCCTTGATCAACTCCAGGACCTCGAGCTCCTTCCCGGTCAGCCTCCGGAGTTTCGCCAGGACGATCTCGCTGGCAGCCAGACGGCTGCGGCGATTGACATCGTCCTTGATCGCGCGCTGAACCTTGTCCAGGAGCGTCTGGCGGTTGAACGGCTTCTCGACAAACTCGACCGCGCCCGACTTCATCGCGCGGACCGCCATCGGCACGTCAGCATAAGCGGTGATGAAGATGACCGGCATTCCCTCCCCGCGGGCGACCAGTTCCTCGAACAGGTCCAGCCCGCTGGTGCCGGGCATCCGCACGTCGAGGATCAGGCACCCGGGCCCATTCGGAGAAAAATCGCGGAGGAAGCCGGCGGCTGAAGGAAACGTCTCGGCGCGGAGCCCGACCGTCTTGATTAGCCAGCGCAGCGAGTCCCGCATGTCGGGGTCGTCATCCACGATGTAGACTATTGGTTCCGTCATCGTCGCCACGGGCAGCCGGGAGCGTGAACCGGAAGGTTGTCGTGATCCCGGGCACGGAATCGACCGTGAGCCGTCCCTCGTGGGCCTCAATAATCGTGCGGCTGATGGCCAGCCCCATGCCCAGTCCCCCGGCACGCGTGCTGAAGTACGCGTCAAAAACCCTCGTCAAACGCTCCTGATCGATCCCTTCTCCGTTGTCGGTTACGCAGAACTCAACGCCGCCGGAATCGACCCGTTTGGTTTGGATAAGCACAGTCGGGCCAAGCGGTTGCGCCGACGCGATCGCGTCGAACGCATTGCTGACCAGATTGACCAGCACCTGCTGGATCTGTACGGGGTCGCCCGTTAGCTTTGGCAAGTCAGGTGCCAAGTCGAGAATCAGTACGACGCTCCGCTGGCCGACTTCATCTCGGAACATGGCCTCAACGTCCTCGACAATTCGGTTCGGTTCGAAGAGTTCGTGCCTCAATTCATGACGGGTGACGAACTTTCGTATCCGCTCGATGATCTTCCCAGCTCGCAACGTCGCGCCAGGAGCTTCTCCAGGGCGATCCTGACGTCGTCGACTGCCGGGCGCGGCGATGCGAGCTCGACCAGACAGCCCTCGGCGTAGTTGGCGATCGCCCCGAGCGGTTGATTGAGCTCGTGAGCCAACCCACTGGCCATTTCGCCGATCGTGGTCGTCCGCGCGACGTGGCTGAACTGCTCAACAAGCGCCTGATGCCGGTCCGTGGCGATTTCCAGGTCGCGTGTCCGCTGCCGCACCCGGTCTTCCAGCTCGTCGCGGGCGCGGCGAAGCTCCTCCATTTGGCGACGGATGAGCTCCGAGGCCGGCCGTACGATGAGCAGGCCGATCGCCGCCAGCGCGACCAGGATCAAGCCCATCACGACCCAGCCGGTCCAGAACATCCGGCCGACCCTGTCCCGCGCCTCACGCTCGAACAGTCCCACCACTCTGTCCATCCGTTCAAGATACTCGCCCTCGGCACCGAGGATGATCGCGAGGTCATCCCGCGCGGCTGGCTCGCCGGGCTGACCGCGAGCCTCGTCACGGATCAATCGGTCCGCCGCGGTTCGCATTCTCAGAAAGAGCGGCTCCAGTCCGTCGAGCGCCGCGTTCACGGCTTGACTGTTCCCGCCCGGCAACGAAATCGCACGATTTCCATGACGCAGCCCGTCGTGGGAAGCGGTCCAGAGCCGGAGTACCTGGTCCAGCTCGTCAAAGTAGCGCCGCCGGGTCTTGCCGTCTGCTCTCTCCAGCGCCAGTGCGGCCTTGGCCAAACGCTGGCTGAGCATCCGCTGGCGGCCGGCGATGTTGATGACGGGGGCATCCATGGTCAGACGCAGGAGCGACGGTTGCACGAGAAGCTGGTTTAACAGAACGAGGAACGCGACCAGCGCGAGCGCCGCCCTGTAGCGTTGGTTGAGTGAGTCTGCGAGGTGTTCGCTCATCGGAAAGTCGAAGCTGTTGCGTTGCTGATCGACCAGGTTTTGCGCCGCGAGAGAAGACGGCGTCCAACCTGGGCAGGTCGTCAAGTGTCTCCCCGAGCTTACTCACACTGCCGTCCTCACGCTAGCGAAGTGGATGAGACAGTCGGGCCGGCGAATGATGATTTGGTGGCGGCAACGGCAGGTCCTCGTGCCGGATCAATGCCTGCGCTGGCCGCGATCGCGGACACGTTCGACCGGAGCAAGATGCCGGAAATCGGCCCGAACCCCGCATTCACTCCGCCACCGGCTGTTCGTCGCAAGCTTTCCAACGGTCTCGAGGTCCTGATCGCCGAGCGGCACCAGTTGCCGATCCTGACGCTCCGCGTCCGCTCGATGGGCAAAGCCTCGGTCCTGGTCCGACGACGCAGAGCGTCGGGGAGAGCATTCCCACGCGGAGCGTGGGAACGAGAAGCAAATCCTTTGCTGCCTAGATTTATCACTGATTCAACGGTATTGTGGTTAACGTCGGGCTTTCCCTGTCTCGGAGCGTCGGCCAAACGCAACGATTGAAAGCGCACCTGGAATGGGATGGCCAGCTCGTCGGTTACCGGCTCTGTCCGCTTTGCCTGAAAAGCCACTTGGGGCTGTCGATTGGGAGCACAGGCCCCCCTACCGGGAAAGCATCGGCTCTGAGTATCGCTCTCGAAATAAGGCCGTGCCTGAGAAAGTCAGGCCAACTCGGCTAGGCGCGCGGACACAAATCCTGCGATCATGGTATAAGCCCAATACAGTTGAATTTGCCGTAATTTGCGGCCGGAACGCGGCTTCCAAATATTCCCCGCTTACGAAGGGCGACAGGGGGGTTGCTGAGCGAGGCGATCCCGTGGACTTCACGCTCACAATCACCC
>JBIOJM010000055.1:0-38914 GCA_044450785.1 Isosphaerales bacterium | reverse complement strand
TGTCGGGACCGGCGGTATCGACGGTGACGGTGGAGTCGTTGGCGACGAGCACGAGCACGGGGAGCAACGACGGGGCGAACTTCACGGAGCTGGAGAACGCGGGGCACGGTTACTCGGCGGGGGCGCAGGTGGCGGCGCAGATCGGTTCATCGCCGATGGACAGCGCGGAGCACCAGGGTACGTCGCCGGGGAGCGTGGACAACCAGCTCGGGTCTGCTGTGTGAAATCCGGCATCAGGTCGGGCCGGGCGATCCGTAAGCTTCCTCGGCCGTCAAGATCATGCGGGCGATTTCGACCAGCTTGTGGTTCTTGTCACTCGCGAGCTTCTGGAGCCGGCGGAAGGCATCGTGCTCGTCGAGGTTGGCCTTCTTCATGAGGATCCCCTTGGCCTTCTCGATCACCTTGCGGTCCTCGAGCGCCTGCTTCAGGTCGGAGGTCTCCTTCCGCATGGCTTGAAACTGCTCGAAGCGGTGCATGGCAATACCGATCGCCGGCTCGAGGTCGGCCTGCTTGATCGGCTTGATCAGGTACGCCATGATGTGGTCCGCCTCGGCGCGGCGGATGAATTCGGGATCGTGATGGGCCGACACCAGGATGACCGGGATCGGGGCGTTGCGGTAGATTTGTGTGGCGGCGTCGATCCCGTCCATGTCGGGCATCTTGATGTCGGTGATCACCAGGTCGGGGCGGGTTGCGGCGCAGAGCTCGACCAGCTCGCGGCCGTCTTTGGCCGCGCCGACGACCTGGTGTCCCAAGAGCGGCAGGATCTGCTGGAAGTAGTCGCGCATGTCGAGCTCGTCGTCGGCGACGGCGATCTTGAGCGAACGGGTCATGATGTCCCTCGCGGTAGGGTGATGAGGAAGACCGTCCCGGGCCCATCGAAGTCGCCGAGCGTGATCTGGCCGCCGTGGGCCTCGACGATCCGCCTGGCGATGGGCATGCCCAGGCCCGTCCCCTTGGCCTTGGTGGTATAGAACGGGTCGAAAATCTTGGGCCGCTGCTCCGGCCCGATTCCCGGGCCGTTATCTTGCACGGCGATTTGGAGCGCGGGCTGGCCGTCGAGCTCGGCGGAGGCGGCGCGGATCTCGATCGCGACGGGAGGCGAGCAAGCAGCCAACGCATTGTCGAGGATGTTACGGAAGACCTGATCGAGGCGAAACGGGTCGGCGGTGCAGCGCAGGTCCACGGCGCCGGACACCTCGTGGAGGACAGCCTGCTTGCCCTTGCGGGCCGGCTCGAGGTGGGCCCAGGCCTCGCGCCATACCGTGGCCAGGTCGCAGGGGCCCTTATCGAGCTTGATCGGGGCCGCGTAGCCGCGGACGTCTTCGTAGAGGTGGTGGAGGTGGTCCTGCGCCGTCTGGAGCCGGGCGATCAAGTCGAGTGCCTCGGGCCGGTCGCGAACGGCCAGGGCGAGCATTTCGAGGCACGCCTGACTCCGCGCTAACGCGTTGCGGCTCTCATGCGCCAAGCCGGTGACCATCTGCCCGATGGCGGCCAGACGCTCCGCCTGGAGCGCCCGCTCCTGTGCCTGCTTGAGGAATGTGATGTCCTGGCCGACTTTGAGGATTGCCGGCCCGTCCTCGTAGTCGGGCAGATAGCGTGCGTTCCAGACGATCCAGCGGCGCGAGCCGTCACGGCAGATGACGGGGTTCTCGAAGCCGTAGGTCGGGCGTTCGTCGATGACCCGCACCAACTCGTCGGCCACCGCTTTGCGGCTGGACTCGGGCAACATCAAGGCGACGTAGTCACGGCCTCGGACCTCGACGGATGAGTAGCCAGTGAGTCGCTCGGCGAACGGACTGAAGTAAACGATGGAGTGATCAGGGCGGACGATGACGATCATGCACTCGGCCGCCTCGACCAGGTGGCGAAAGGCGGCGTCGCTCCGCTCCTTGGCCAGGGCAAGCTGCCGGCGCTCGGCGATCCGGCCGAGGCTGGTGCGGAGGGCGTCGGCGTTGAGCGGTTTGAGTATGTAGTCGGTTGCCCCCTGTCGCAGCGCGGCGATCGCCCCCTGGAGGTCGGAGTATCCCGTCACGACGATCACGGCGGCATCGGGGGCCACGGCCTTGAGCCTGGGCATGAGCTGTTCGGCGGTGGCGTCGGGGAGCCTGCGGTCGAGGATGATCGCCGAGAACCGTGCCCAGTCGTCGCGGGCCATCGCCTCGGCAGCGCTGCCCGCCATCGCGACGCGGTGGTCGTCGAGCTCGAGGATATCGCGCAGGTTAACCCGCGCGTCCGCGTCGTCCTCGATGACCAGGATGTCGATCGGCGGCGAGGCGTCCATGGTGGTCATCGCGGGCTTTTGCCAGCCCTCCCCTCGTGCGCCTTGGCCAGTTGCTCCAACTTCTTGAGCAGCTCCGGGACGTCGAATGGCTTGTAACAGACGGCGTCGGCCCCCTCGGCGACCATCCGTTCGATGAGCTGATCCACCTCGGAGCGGTAGCCGGTGATCAGAACGGTGCGCGCCTGCGGGTTCAAGTCGCGGACCAACCGGAACACCGTGCCGCCGTCGCCGTCGGGGATCCGCATGTCGATCAGGACGACCCTGAACGTCGATTCCTCGAGCTGTTCGGCCGCCTGGTGGAGGTTGTGCGCCAGGCTGACGCGGAAGTTCCGCTCGCGGAGCAGGTCCCAAAGGTTCGCGCAAAGGTCGCGGTCGTCGTCGACGACCAGGACCAACGGCTGATCGATCGCCTCGTCCACCAGTTGGAGGAGCTTGGCGATGTCGACGGGCTTGGCGACGACCTTCCAGGCCCCGGCAGAGAGTGCCTCCTCGGCGATGGCGGGGCCGGCGTAGGCTGTGACCAAAAGCGACACCGTGCCGGCGCGTTGTCTCTTGATCTCGCGGTAGAGCGCCAGGCCGTCCATGCCGGGCATCTTCAGGTCCAGGAGCGCAACGTCGTAGGGACGCTGCCGCACGAGCTCCAGGGCGGACGGGCCGTCTTGGGCGGTGTCGACCTGATAGCCGAGGTCGATCAAGATGTCGCTCAGATTGCGGCAGGTATCCGGGTCGTCGTCCACGACGAGGATCCGGGGCTGATCCCGGTGCGTCATGCCTTCGCTCCATCGGATGGTGAAGCGGTCAATCGGACGGTGAAGGTGCTGCCTCGTCCCGGCTCGCTGGTTACGCGGAGGCTCCCCTGGTTTTTTTCCACGATCGCCCGGGCGATTGCAAGGCCCAGGCCGAGCCCTCGGGCCTTTGTCGAGTAGAGCGGTTCCATGATCCGAGTCAAGTCCTTCGCGTCGATGCCCACGCCTGTATCCGCCACGGACAGCTCCACGGACCCGTCGAGGGCGCGACCCGAGATCGCGATTCGGCCCCCCTGCGGCATGGCATCGCGCGCGTTGCGGATCAGGTTGCCGATGGCGATCCGGAGCTGGTCGCCGTCGCCCAGGGCGTGGGGGAGCCCGGGCGGAAAGTCGACTGTGACCTGGACGCCGTCGCCCGACGGGTTGATCTCCAGCACCTCGCGCAAGACCTCCTCGATGGCGATCGGCCGCAGTTCCGGCACCGGCACCCTGGCGAAATTCGAGAGCGAGGAGATGACGTTGTCGGACAGCTCGACGTGCCGCTCGATCCGCCGGAGGTGGTCGGCCTGCTTCTCGGGCGTGGGATTGCGGGCATTGAGCAGATAATAAACCGAGGTCTTGATCACGTTGAGCGGGTTGCGGAGCTCGTGGGCGACGCCGCCGGCGACCTGCCCGAGGGTCGCCAGCCGCTCGCTCCGCTGAAGTCGCGCCGCATACTCGGCCTGGTAGGCATCCTCGATGATTGCCAGGTCGAGATCCAAGATCTTGTTGAGGGCGCGGACGGTCTCCTTCAAGGCCAAGGGCTCTCCTCGCCAGCCCTCATGGAGGCTGTGGAGGAGCCCGGTCCGGAGCCGGGACAACGCGACGTTGGTGTAGACCTGCTCGAGGCCGATCTCGACATGGCGCCAGCCGACCCGCCAGCGGCGGGCGACGTAGCCGGCGTCGTACTTCCCGGTGAGGAGATCGCGGATCCACTGCACGAGAGTGCCCTTGAGCCGGTCGATCTGGGCCTGACCACCTGTGATGACCTTGCGCGCATCAGGATGGCGCTCGATCTCGGCGTAGAAGTCGTCGACAAGGTCGTGAAGGCACGGCTCCAGCAGCGGGGCGACGGCCACGATCCGCTCGGCGTCGGCGTCGGTCCAACCCACGTAGGACTGGAGCTCGCGATAACGATCGAAGAGTCGGTCCGAGTCCATTTTGACCCCCACCTGCGCAATTCAACAAAAAAACCCACGCCCCGCCGCGAGGCGGTTCCGTGGGCCTTCAGAACCCGGCCGGACGACCCGTTCATGAGCGGTCCGGTCAACCTAATCAATTCTATATTCGGAGCGGCGCAAATGGGAAGTGGGTACCGGACGGCCCATGCGACGGGACCGACGCAACGATGGCATGCCTTCTCCGATTTTCCGATTTCAAGAAATATGGGGTTGACTGGCCGGGATGCTCTCGATATGCTTTTTCTATCCTTGCTCATGACGGGCAAGGAGATCCTGGCTATGGCGGCCCCATCTTGCGAGTTGTCGCACGATCGGGGTTTTTTTTGCGCCTTGCCACCCACCGTCCGGCGACCGGACATCCGAGACGTGCCCCGTCTCGGCTGATGATCCCGCGGTTATGGCTGCCGCGTCCCAGGCACCGCTGATGGCTTTGCCATCACGAGACCCAGGAGATGGCGGCATGAACTTGGTGGCAGTTCCGAGCGCGGACCGCGAGACCTCCGCGGGTGCCTGCCCCCCGACGATCGGCCGCACGGCCGAAGATCGGTTCCGAGCGAGCGGCTACCTGGCGCTCCACGACGTTTCGTGCGTCGCAAGCGACGGCGTCGTCTCTCTGCACGGCTGCCTTCCGTCCTACCACCTCAAGCAGGTTGCCCAGGAGATCGCGACGGGCGTGGAGGGTGTGCGCCACGTTATCAACCGGATCGAAGTCCTGACGCCGGCGGGCCGGGCGCGACTGGCCGGAGACACCCTGGCCAAGCAGTCGGTCTGAGCCGGGCCACAACAAACATCACTCGTGGGGAGGGTGGTCCTCCTCGAACACTCGACAGACGAAGGGAGTCAGCAACGATGTTGGTTCTTAGCCGCAAGCTGAACGAGACGATCGTCATCAACGGCAACATTCACATCACGGTGGTGGGCCTCCGGGGCAACCATGTCCGGATCGGCATCGAGGCCCCCGACTCGGTGGGGATCTTTCGTCAGGAGCTCTGGGACAGGGCCGGCGCGGGCGAGGAGGTGAGGATCGCGTCCGAGGCAAGCTCTTGCAGTTGACCGGCGCTTGGACCATGATGTTTGCCGGTTCAGCCGTCCTGACTTCTGACGCAAGGAGCCGGCCTTGTCACTGGTCTTCACCGAGCAGGCTGATGTCTGGCTCGGCCGAATTACCGTTGGGGTGATTCTCCTGGCCATCTTGGGATTGGCCGGGCTGTACTATTACGGGCCACCCGAATACACGCGGGTCGGTTATGCGCCGGTCCAGCCGGTTGCGTTCTCGCATGCCCAGCATGTGGGTCAACTGGGAATGTCGTGCCTTTATTGCCATTTCAACGTCGAGGAATCCCCCCACGCGAACATCCCACCGACTCAAACGTGCATCACTTGCCACTCGCTCATCAAACCGGACAGTCCCAAGCTGGCCGTGGTGCAGGCGAGCTGGAAGAGCGGCGATCCGATCCATTGGGTGAGGGTGCACAAGACGCCGGACTTCGTTTATTTCAATCACGCCGTCCATGTGAGGCGCGGGATCGGATGCGAGAGCTGCCACGGCAAGATCAACGAAATGCCCGTGGTCGTGCACGACCAGCCGCTCTCCATGAGGTGGTGCCTGGATTGCCACCGGCATCCTGAGGACCATTTGAGGCCCGTGCAGGACGCGACCAAGATGGGGTGGAGTCCGCCCGGGGGGCGGTCCCAACACGAATTCGGTCTGTATTTGAAGGGGGTTCGCGGCTCGCTCTTGTACAATGAGTCGTACAAGATTCGTGCGCCCGAACAGTGCGGGGGGTGTCATCGATGATCACTGATAAGCCGGCGCAGGCGCCTCCAGTAGGACTGTCGACGGGCAAAACCTACTGGAGGAGTCTCGATGAACGGGCCGATATGCCCGCCTTCCGGGAATGGATGGAAACGACGTTTCCCCAGTCGATGCGCGAGCTGCTGGAAGGTGGAATCGATCGGCGGCGATTCTTGCACTTGATGGCCGCGTCGATGGGTCTGGCGGGGGTAGCTGGCTGTCACCGGCCGGAGCTCAAGGCCCTCCCCTACACCATGCCTCCCGAGGGGGTCGTGCCGGGACTGCCCAACTTTTACGCGACAGCCATTCCCCGGGCCGGTACCGCCTTCCCGGTCTTGGTCGAGAGCCACGAAGGGCGGCCAACCAAGATCGAGGGCAATCCCAGACATCCTGACAGCGGGGGGGCCACCGACGCCCAGGCGCAGGCGTCGGTGCTCGACCTCTACGACCCCGATCGCTCCTCCGCCGTCCTCGAGAAGGGGCAGCCGTCGACCTGGCAGGCATTTGACGCGTACGCGGCCAGGCACTTCACGGCGGCCCGGGAGCAGAAGGGCAAGGGTCTCCACGTACTGAGCGAGGACGTGGCTTCCCCATCCCTTGAGCTGCTGCGAGAGCATCTGCGAACGGTCATGCCCGAGTCGCGTTGGCATATCTTCGAGCCGGTCAGCCCGGCCAACATCCAGGCCGGGGCGAACCTGGCCTATGGAGAGCCGGTCGTACCCCGGTATCAGTTCGATCGCGCTGAGGTGATCCTTGCACTCGACTGCGACTTTCTCGGCCGGGAGGAAGACGGGGTCCGTCATCACCGCGGGTTTGCCCGGTCCAGGCTGGTTGAGGAGGCCGGTGGCCGGATGAACCGGCTCTACGCGGTCGAGAGCCAGTACACGCTCACGGGCGGAATGGCCGACCATCGGCTTCGGTTGGCTGCCAGTCATGTGAGCGACTACACGCTGGCGCTGGCCAGGGAGCTGCTCCTCTCCGACCCTGTCGTGCCGCCACCAGGGAGTCCGAAATCGGCGCTGCGCCAGGCCCTCGCCTCATTCAAGCCCTTGGTCGCATTTGATGAGCGGTGGGTCCGCGAGGTGGCCGCCGATCTCCATCTCCAGGCCCATCGCGGCAAGGGAGTGATCATCGCCGGCCGCCGCCAGCCTCCGCTGGTTCATGCCCTGGTTCATGCGTTGAATGCAGACCTGGGCAACCTGGGCAAGACGATTGAGCTCCGAAAAGGACACGCGAGTCCCGAGACGGGTACTCTGGGCGACCTGGCTCAGGCGATCACCGAGGGACGGGTGCAGACCCTGGTCATCCTGGGTGGAAATCCCGCGTACAACGCGCCGGCCGACCTCGACTTTCCCGCCCTGATGAAACGGGTTGAAACGACGATTCGGCTGGGATCGCACGTCGACGAGACCTCGCAGCATGCGACCTGGCACTTGCCCGCGGCGCATTACCTGGAATCGTGGGGCGATGGCCGCTCAGGGGACGGGACGATGGTGGCGATCCAACCGCTGATCGAGCCCCTATTCGGCGGCCGAACGGTTCTGGAGCTCGTCGCTCAACTGGGCAGGTTCGAGACGACCCAGCCCTACGAGATCGTCCGCCGCGCGTTCCGCAAAGTCAGCGGGGTCAGCGAGGCGGGGTTTGAGGCCACCTGGAGAGAATTCCTCCATGACGGTCTCCTTGCTGGCTCGGCGTACCCGGTCGTCACTCCCACCCTGCACTGGAAGGCCTTGACCGAGGCGGTCGCGGCCGCGAAGCCGGGTCCCGGCCCGCTGTCGGTCGGGAACCTGGAACTGGTTTTCGACCGCGACGTCAAGGTCGACGACGGCCGGTTCGCCAACAACGGTTGGTTGCAGGAAATCCCCGATCCGATCACCAAGCTGGCCTGGGACAACGCGGCGATCATCAGCCCCAAGACGGCCAGGGAGCTGGGCGTGGCCAGCGGCGACGTGGTGCGCCTGGAACTGGCTGGGCGAATCTTGGAGATTGCGACCCTGGTGGTTCCCGGTCAAGCGGACTACTCGATCGCGGTTGCACTGGGGTATGGACGCACAGTCACTGGCCGAGTTGGCCACGGCGTAGGCTTCGACGCTTATCGGCTCCGTACGACCGCCGCGTCCGACATCACCTTGGGTGTGAAAGTCTCGGGTGCCGGCCGCAGATATCCCCTGGCTTCCACGTCAGAACACTTCTCGATGGAAGGGCGCGACCTGGTTCGAGAGCAGACCTTGATCGAGGTGCATCGGGCCAGCGGCTCGATCCAGCCCCGGGAAGAGTACGCCCAGATCCATACGCCACCGGTTTTCGATGGCGAGTATCAGTGGGGGATGGCGATCGATCTGAACACTTGCACCGGATGTAATGCCTGCGTGGTCGCCTGCCAGAGTGAGAACAACATCCCGATCGTCGGCAAGGATCAGGTCGTGCGCGGTCGTGAGATGCACTGGATCCGGGTCGACCGTTACTTCTCGGGCGGCGAGGAGGATCCCGGTCTGGTTCATCAGCCGGTTGCTTGCGTCCAGTGCGAGAGCGCTCCATGCGAAGCGGTCTGCCCGGTCAACGCCACAGTTCATTCCGACGAGGGCCTCAACCTGATGGTCTACGCCCGATGCATCGGCACTCGTTACTGCATGAATAACTGCCCGTACAAGGTGCGACGGTTCAATTATTTCAATTACAACGAGCGGCCTCTCGATCAGTCGTGGGTTGGCCCGCTGGCCCCAAAGGGAGTGGCCGAGCCGCTCAAGATGCAAAAGAACCCCGACGTGACGGTCCGCATGCGGGGGGTGATGGAGAAGTGTACCTACTGCGTGCAGCGGATCGAACGGGGGAAGATCGGCGCGCGGGTGGCGGCCGGGGGATCCGGCCCGGCTCCCATCCCGGACGGGACGATCATTCCGGCCTGCGCGCAGGTCTGCCCCGCCCAGGCGATCGTCTTCGGGGACCTGAAGGACCCCGCGAGCAAGGTCTCTCAACTAAAAATACAATCACGCAATTATGATTTGCTCGGTGAGTTGAACACGAAGCCCCGAACCTCCTACCTGGCCCGGCTGCGGAATCCGAACCCGAACATCGAGTCCGGCCGGCCGGCCTCCGCGGCAGAGCACACATGAGCATTCAGGCCGAAAGCGTGACGAATGGTCCCCCGCCGTTGATCGAGGGAGATCACGATTTCTGCTCGCTGACCGAGCTGGTTTGTGGTCTGGTGGAGCAGCCCGCACGGGCCTGGTGGTGGATAGCGTTGGCGATCTGCGGGACGTTCGGCGTGCTCGGCGCGGTCATGACGGTGTATGTCATCTTGATGGGGCTGGGCGTCTGGGGCATGAACCAGACCGTGGGATGGGGGTTTCCGATCGCCACTTTCGTGTTCTGGATCGGGATCGGCCACGCGGGGACCTTGATCTCGGCGATCTTGTACTTGTTCCGCCAGAAATGGCGTTCCAGCCTCAACCGCGCCGCCGAGGCGATGACGCTGTTCGCCGTGGTCTGCGCAGGGGGGTACGTGATGATCCACCTGGGCCGGATCTATACCGCGTGGTTCATGATGCCCGCCCCCACCACCACCGCGATTTACCCCAACTTCCGGAGCGCACTGTCCTGGGACTTCGCAGCCATCGCAACTTATGGAACGGTCTCCCTCATGTTCTGGTACGTGGGATTGATCCCCGACCTGGCGACCCTCCGTGATCGGGCTCGGAGCCGGCTTCGGCAGCGGGTCTTCGGCCTCCTGGCGCTGGGGTGGCGGGGCTCGGCGCGGCACTGGCACAACTACGAGATGGCCTACTTGATGCTGGCCGCCCTGGCGACTCCCCTGGTTGTCAGCGTGCACACGATCGTCAGCTTCGACTTCGCCACCTCGGTCATCCCGGGGTGGCACTCCACGATCTTCCCGCCTTACTTCGTCGCGGGGGCGATCTTTTCCGGATTAGCCATGGTGATCACCCTCATGGTCCCGCTCCGCGTCCTTTGCGGGTTCAAGGGCCTGATCACCATCCATCACCTCGAGAATATGTGCAAGCTGATCATTGCGACGTCGCTGTTGATCGGTTACGCCTACGGGGTCGAGATGTTCTCGGCCTGGTACGGCGGCAACATCTACGAGCAGTACACCTTCCGCAACCGCGTGATCGGCCCCTACGGCTGGTGCTTTGGGTTGATGATCGCGTGCAACGTGCTGATCCCTCAGCTCTTCTGGTTCCGTTGGTTTCGGACGACGCCCTGGGCGATGTTCGTGATCGCGATCTTCGTCAACATCGGCATGTGGTTCGAGCGATTCGTGATCGTGGCCACCAGCCTGCACCGCGATTACTTCCCTTCGAGCTGGAAGATGTTTTATCCGACGTGGGCCGATTACCTCCAACTGGTGGGAGGGTTTGGGCTGTTCTCAACCTTGTTTCTCTTGTTCGTGCGGTTCCTGCCGATGATCGCCTTGAGCGAAGTCAAGGCAAGCTTGCCCGCGGCCGACCCGCGGCACGCGCCGCGGGTTCAGGGGGATGGGATGGAGGAAAGGTGATGAGCACGATCCCGGCCTTGGGGCCAGACCGAGTCGGTCCTCTCTACGGTGCCCTGGCGCGGTTCGCCGGACCGGTTGAACTGTTGGACGCGGTCCGCCGGCTCCATGCTCTCGGTTACCATCGGCTTGACGCCTATTCGCCGTTTCCGATCCATGGCATGGACCAGGCGCTCGGGCTGAAACGCTCCAAGGTGCCGGTGCTGGTCCTCGCAGGGGGGTTGTTCGGCGCAGCTTTCGCCCAGACCCTCCAGTGGTACCAAAGCGCGATTGCCTACCCGTTGATCACGGCCGGCAAGCCGCTCAACAGCACCGAGGCGTTCGTGCCGATCACCTTCGAGACCACCATCCTGTACGCGGCGTTCGGGGCGGTGTTCGGCATGCTGGCGCTCAATGGCCTTCCCCGGCTCTATCACCCGGTATTTCGAGGCAAGTCGTTCGCGAGAGCCAGCACCGACGGCTTCTTCCTGTCGGTCGAGGCCCGGGATCCGTTGTTCGACCGGCGCGAGATCGTGGCCCTGCTCGAGGCACTCGGCGGGACCGAGGTCGAGCTGATCGAGCGCTAAAATCAAGCGAATGGATCAACAACCCTGAAAAAATCGAGGATCGGCATCGAATTCGAGAGCGAGGGGTTTGTCCTATGCGTTGGGTTTTTCTGGGAATCGGGCTCTTGGCCGCGGCGTTCACCTCGTGGATGGGTGTGCGGGGGACGATCAGTCAGCGGACGCCATTGATGGTCCTTCCCGACATGGACTTTCAGCCGAGATACAACGCTTTAGCGCCCAGCCCCTTTGCAGGCTTTCGAGATGGGCGGGCCATGCGGACGCCTGCCGCGGGCACCATTGCCTTCGGAGGCGGCGATTACGAGAGCGACGCGGGTTCCCCGCGGCAAAACCCCGATTTTCTCCAGGCCGACAGCCGCTATTACCGGGGGAAGCAGGGTGACGCCTGGGTACCCCAGATCCCGGTGAAGGTGGATCTCGCCCTGCTCCGGCGCGGCCGGGAGCGCTATGACATTTATTGTGCAATCTGCCATGGGGCCACGGGTTCGGGCAAAGGGTTGCTGACCGAGTACGGCCTGGTCGGTGTGGCCAGCATCACCGACGCGATCCACAGCCTGTTGCCCGACGGTGATTATTTCAACGTGATCACCAACGGCAAGGGGAGGATGATGCCCCTCGCTCCTCAAATCAAGGTGTCGGATCGCTGGGCCATCGTCGCTTACATTCGTGCGCTCATGCGGAGCCAGAATACAACCTGGGACGACGTTCCGCCCGCCCTGCGAGGGGAGCTGAAGCCATGAGCCAGGCGAATCCGCCGGCTGATCCGGTCGTGCTTGCCCAGGGCAGAGGGCGGGTCCTGATGGGAGTTCTGCTCGTCCTGGCGGTCGCGGCCGGTGCCGTTTCTGGCTGGTGGTGGTCGATCGACCCCCGCCGCGCCGTCTTCTCCTATTTGACCGCCTGGTTGTTCGTGACCAGCCTCAGCGTGGGTGCACTGGCCTGGCTGATGTTGCTCCACCTGACGGGGGCCGTCTGGTCGGTGGCAGTGCGCCGGCTGCTGGAAAACCTGACGCGTCCTCTCCCCTGGATCGCGATCGGCTTCCTGCCCATCGCGTTGAACTTGGAGGGGCTCTACCCCTGGGCTGATCCATCGCGGCTGGTGTCTGACCCCGAGCTTGCTCGCAAAGCGGTGTTGCTCAACCCGCTTCTGTTCATCGTTCGAGCCGCCATTTACCTTGGTTTCTGGGCCCTGCTTGCGGGGATTCTCGGGCGGCAGTCGAACCGCCAGGACCGGACTGGTGACCCCGCCTCAAGCGGCCGCATGAGGGCGACCAGTGCCTGGGGTCTGGTCGTGCTGAGTTTGACGACCAGCTCCGCGGCCTTCGAATGGATGATGTCGCTCGATCCGCACTGGGTCTCGACCATCTTCGGGGTCTACTTCTGGACCGGCTCGCTTCTCGGCTCCGTCGCAGCTATAATATTATTTGTCTTATGTTTCCGACGCCTCGGCTTGCTGAGGCACACGATCACCGTCGAACACCTCCACGATCTGGGAAAGCTGCTGTTCAGCTTCGTTGTCTTCTGGGCGTATATCGCCTTCTCGCAGTATTTCTTGATCTGGTACGCGAATTTGCCCGAAGAAACCGGGTGGTACATCACGCGCCGAACCGGAGACTGGAACATCCTGAGCTGGGGACTCTTCTTCGGCCATTTCCTGGTGCCGTTCGTGATCCTGCTGTCACGGGCGGTTCGGCGTGATCCGTTCTGGCTGGGGTTCATCGCGGCCTGGATCCTGGTCTTCCACTACCTCGATCTCTACTGGATGATCATGCCGGCGCGACACGCCGCGGACGTTGCGCCGAGCTGGATCGACTTATCGATTTTGCTGACTCTCGTATTCCTCTTCGGCGCGGTGGTCGCGCATGCGTGCCAGGGGCGGGCACTGGTCCCGGTGGGCGATCCCCGCCTGGCCGACTCCATTGCGTTTCATCAGTCCTGAGTTGGGTTTGTGCGATCCTTGGGGAATCCGATCCTGACGAGTCGGAACCGGAGCTAATCGAAATGGGCACTCCAACTTCAACTCCCGAGGCGTCTCATCCTTCCTCGCCCCAACCCGGAGATGCGGTACGGTCGCCGGAACGGGCTACAGCGTGGGCGGGAACGCTATTCAAAGGGGTCGTGAACCTGGTGACGGTCCTTTTGATCATCGTCTTGACCTACCACTTCACCGTGTTCTTCGCGCGCCCGAGCCAGCGCTCGTGGTACCAAGTATTTTTCGCCACCCCTGGCCCGGTAGCGAGGTCATCCACTGAGGCCGATAAGGCCCTCGCCAAGAAGGCCGAGGAATTCCGGGCGCAGGAACACAAGATCTTGTCCAGCTACGGCTGGGTCAATCCCGCGACCAAGAGCGTGCGGATCCCCGTCGAGCGAGCGATGGAGCTGATCGCGGCCGAGAGCGCGCAGCCTGTTGTGACGGCAGCCCCCGGCGCGGTCAACGTTGTGGTACCCCCAGGCCCGAGTCCCGTGCCAAAACCCGGCGCACCCAAGGGGGAGCCGGTTATTCCGGGGTCGCCGGCCGCGCCCGCAACCACAACCGCGGCGCCGACCAGAACCGCAGGCGCACCTGCACCCGCGGGGCCATCTGGAGCCCCACCGACTAGCGTGACCTCGGTGGTTGCCCCGCCGGCTCCGCCGGCTCCGGCCCGGGTCGGATGGCCTCCGGAGCAGGTTTACGTGATGGTCTGCGCGACGTGCCACGAAGCCGACGGGCGAGGCGCGATCGCTCGCAAGACGATGAAAGACGCCGACAAGATTCCGGATCTCACCGACCCCACGTGGCAGAAATCCCGAACCGACGCCGACCTGGAACATTCGGTTCTGGAAGGCAAAGGCAGTATCATGCTGCCGCGGAAGGACATACTGGCGGCCGCCCACACGGACGTGAAGGAGATGGTCGCTCTCATGAGGCGTTTCCAGGGAGGGAAGCAAGTCATCACCGGGGTACCGATAGGTCAACCTGTCCCGGCACACCCGGGCCCGGTTGTCGCCGGTGCAGGCTCTTCTACACCGGTCTCGCCCGTGGTCGTTCCAGCGACACCGGCAGGTCAGCCGACTCCCGTCGTGGCAGGGCCTAACCCGCCAAGCTCTACAAAACCATCACAGGCGCTTGTTTCGCCCATGTCGACCCAAACCACCGGGGCACCGGCCCCTGCTCCATCAGGGGCGCAAACGGCGATCGGTTCTAGCCCGTCAGCCTCCGGTCCGGCGTCTCCGGGCTTCGCGACGGCTTCGGCAGGACCATCGCAAAGCACGACTGGCCCTGGGATCGCCTTGCCGGCAGCGCTACCGATCTCCAGTGTCGTGTCGCCCGAACGGGCTGCGAAGTTGCAGGCCGCATCGGAGTTTTACCGGACCAACTGCTTCGCCTGTCACCAAACGGACGGAAAGGGGACTTTGGTTCGCCCCCTCATGACCGCCATTCCCGATTTCACCAGCCGAGAATGGCAAACCAGTCGGAGCAACAGTCAGTTGCAGACCAGCATCCTGGAGGGCAAGGGGACATTCATGCCCCCCTGGTCGGGAAAGTTCACCGCGGAGTTTGCCAGAGACCTGATCTCCCAGGTGCGCGCGTTCGGACCGGCGGATTTGCTCACTGCCGGATTGGCAACACCAGCGGCGGCCACGAACTTCGAGAACCAGATCCGCTCGCTCCAGGTGCAATGGGATGAGGTCGAAAAGCAATTGCGGGCGTTGAACCTTCCTCCGGCCAAACCGTGAATCAAACGAGGGCCCTCCGGCATCGAGTGGCACGATGCTCACTCACGGGATCGCTGGCGGGAGGTTGGGGCCTGCTCCCAGAGCGGGCGCGGGTGCCGCCGCACCACCGGCGGGTGGTGCTTCCGCCGCTCGTTCTTTCGCCTGCTGCTCCTCGCGTAGCTCAGGAATCGGCTGCGAGAAGACAAACCGCTTGGGAGGTCCCTCAACGGGCGGGCTGGACGAAGGGACATCGTGCCAGCGTTGCAGGAAGGCGATGAGCTTGGAGTACTCCTCACCCGTGATATTGGCGCGGACGCGCATGTGCGCCGCGACATTCTCGTAATTGAAGAATGGCCGCTCAGCCAAAGCCCGGGCGTTATGGCATTGGTTGCAGTACATCGTAAACACCTGCCCCCCAGTGAGGGAATCTTCGTAGCTCTGGGGCGGCTCGCCTGGCCGGGGAATCCGTCGGGGAGCGGGGCCTCCCGCCAGGTCGATCGGCGCGTTCTGACAACCCGACGCCACCAGCGCCGCGACACCCAGGAGACGGATGAGACATCGGTTCCGACGTCTCGAGAAGATGGATGACACCGCCGTTTCCCCTTTCTGGCCACTTCGGTTGAATCGCTTCCTGCCTCGGGCCGATCCGTTCCCACCGAGTCCAACGCCGGAAGGTCGAGGGACGACCCTCCTCCAGTCATTCGGCTTTCATTTCAGAAATTCGCGACGAATTGCATCATGAAGACATTGTCATGAAATGACTTTACGAGTTCTTGATTGATCTCATAAGCGGCCTTGAGGACCACCGTGGGATAGAAGTAGTAGTTGACGCCGATTGTGTACTGATTGCGGTCCACCGGGGCAGCCGTGCCGGTGGTCGGGTCCTGATGCACCTGGTCGATCCCGCTGAACCGGGCGTCACTGAAGCGGAGGACGCCCTCGAGCCGCTGGAGGTGCTTGTGGATCGATTGGTAGTTCCGATAGGCCAACTGGGTATAGAATCCCCTGCGGCCGATGTTATTGCCGATGAACGACTTGGTCCCCTCGAACATGTCGCCGTATTCGAAGCGGAAATCCCAGTTCCCACGATGGTAGTTGAAGTAGGGCTGCCAGATGCTGATGACTGCGCCGTCAGCCGCGCTGTAAGGGGCGTTGACGAACTCCGAGACGCCGAAGTTGATTCCCCGCTCGGGGAGCCAGAATCCGAGGCGACCTCCGTAAGCCATGGCGTTGTTGACGTTCGCGGCGGTGCCGACCAACGCGCCCAAGTCGGCCCAGTCGGCGGCCTTTCCCGCGCCGGGCACACCCAGCCCATTGGTGGCAAAGACGGAATACTCCATCTTCACGGGAGACCCAAACAAGTACTTGGCCCCGCGAAACTGCAGGCCGCTCATCGTCAGACCATCGGGAATGACCTGTCGCATTGCCAAGGGGATATCGGGCAGCTTGTTGATCCACCTCGGGTCGAGGCGCTCACTCCAGAATCCGATGGGGGCGATGAAGTAGCCCACGTCCATGGTGAGCCAATCGTTGATAAACATATCAAGCTGTGCTTGACCGAGACTTGCTCCACCCGTGTTAAAGCTGATTTCCCCTGAGATGAGGAAGCGTTTGTTGAGCTGCAGCAGGAAGAAAGGCGTGAACTCCTCGAATTGGAACAGGCCGGCGCCGCGCTGGCGCGTGAAGTTGTCGTAGCGGGTCGAGATTGTGTTGATAATTGTGAGAGGGCTCACGTTCGTCGGGGTTGGCGCGAACATCCCCTTGAGCATGGCCGGCAATTGCGGGCCATTGCGTCTTTGGGCGTCGAGCTGCTCGATGAGATCGTCGTCCTGGTTCGCCAGCTCCTGGTCCCGGCGGGCCGCCTGCTGGGCCCGCGACTCGAGGAGCTCGGTCTTGGCTTGCAACTTCTCGATTGCCTCGTTGGCGGGGGCTGCCGCGCCCTGGCTCCTGACCTGGTCGGTCAGCAACCCCGCTGTCTTCTGGAGAATCTCGATCTGTTTTTGCTGAAGCTCGGCACGCTTTTGCTGCTGCTGCATCTCTCGAGCGTACTGTTCCTTGAGCGCATTGATTTCGCGAGTTTGACGATCAATCGCTTCCAGGAGCGACTCGATCGACCTCGCTGGCTGAGTCTTTTCTTGTTGAGCGGCTCCCGTCTTCGGAGTCGCTTCCGTCGGCTTGGGAGTCTTGGCATCCTGAACCGGGAGAGAGGGGCCGGGGGATGGCCCGTCTTCGGCGAAGGCCAAGCCTGCCGTCATCATCATGGACACCACGATAGCCAGGCACCGTCTCTGCCCCATGAGTACGACCTCGCCAATGATGTGATGATTGAATCCGTCAGGACTTGGATTCGAAACTCGCCGCGAATTGAGCGATGAGAGGGCCACAAGCAAGGGGATTCGGAGTTGGCTTGGTTGACACCTCACTTCAATGATGAGTTGTATCGGTCGGAACGATCTGGAACCTAAGGACAATTTGGTGAAGTTCTCTCATTCTGCCGGTTAAGCTGGTTTTGAGGATCATCCCAGATCTACGGTCCAGGTCGCGATCATGGGGTGGACCGTAACGACACGCTCACTTTCATCGCGGGGGGAGGCTCAGTGCTCAGTGGCGCCACGAATAGCGCTGTTGACGGCGCCAGGGATCTCTGCTAAAGACTCCCGGCCCCCCCAGCTTGTCGAGTACGTCTTGGTGGGTCCCGTTCTGCCCTTCAACCCGGCAATGATCGCGATGAAAACAGAGAAGCCCCGCGTGCGGAACGCAGAGAGGAGGCTGGCTTTCGCAGCGATCGTGGTGACCTGTGTGACCGGTTACATGGCTTTCGTCGGAGGGTCAGCGACCTGGCAGTATTATCTCAGCGTCGAGGAATGTCTGGCCGAGCGTCCGTCGCTTCTCGGCAAGCGGATCCGCGTCAATGGAACGGTCACACCCGACTCGCTGTCGATTGCCGAGGGTCGTCAGTCCGCAACCTTCACCCTGAAGGGGATCGAGCAGAGCCTGAGCGTGGTCTGCTCGGGACCTTTACCCGACAACTTTGCCGAGGGCATGCAGGTCGTGGTCGAGGGTGAACTCCAACGGGCCGGATGGCTTCAGGGTGAACATGTTTTGACCCGCTGCGCCAGCAAGTATCAAGCTCAACCTTCTGGATTGGCCCAGGGTCCTCGGTCAAGCGGCCTCGGGAGCGTCCGATGACGATCCTGGGACAACTCAGTCTGTTGACCGCGTTCGCCGGATCGGGCTACGCGTCCTTCGCCTGCATCGCAGGAGCACGGACCGACCGAGAAGCCTTGCGCCGCGGTGGCCGATTGGCGGGCCTGACAAGCGTGCTCGCTCTGACGGTTGGGCTGATGGTGCTGGGCCAGGCGCTTTACGTCAAGGACTTCGGGTTCGCCTATGTCGCCCAGTACTCCAGCCGGCTGCTGCCCTGGCATTACTCGCTCTCGGCATTGTGGGTGGGTCAGGCCGGCTCGCTTTTACTGTGGGCCTGGATGCTGGGCGTGCTGTCTCTCGTCTTTCAACGTCTGGCGGTTCTGCAAAGGGGGAGGGCCGACAGCGATGAATACGGTCCGACGTCCGGAGGCGACCATCTCGCGGAGTACGCATTCGGACTCTTGATGGCCTATCTGTGCTTCCTGACCGCGACGATGGTCTTTGCAGCCGATCCCATGGAGCCCAACGTCGCACAGTCCGGTGATGGATTGGGCTTGAGTCCGCTGTTGCAGCACCCGGCGATGCTGATCCATCCCCCGGTCGTTTTCCTCGGCTATGCCGGCTGGGCCATTCCCTGTGCATTGACGATCGCCGCCCTGGCTGGTGGCGGCCTCGATCGCCGCTGGCTTCAGCAGGTCCGACCCTGGGCCTTGTTTGCGTGGGCTGTCCTGGGTATCGGGATCCTGTTGGGTGCCCAGTGGTCTTACGAGGAGCTGGGATGGGGCGGATACTGGGCCTGGGATCCGGTCGAGAATGCATCGCTGATTCCCTGGGTGACCGGAACGGCATTCCTCCACACACTGATGGCATGGCGTTTTCGCGGAGTCTTGAAGAAGACGGTTGTGGCGCTCGCCGTTGCGACCTTCGGCCTCTGTAATTTTGCGACTTTCCTGACTCGGAGTGGGATCTTCAGCAGCCTCCACGCCTTCAGTCGATCGCCGATTGGTTGGCTGTTCCTCGCGCTGATGATCGGGCTGGGCGTGACGTCGGGACTGCTCATCGTGGCCCGACGATCGCAACTGGCTCCGGAACGGCCGGTCGCGAGTCTCTTCAGTTGCGAAGCGATGGTGTCGATCTCGACGGTTGCTCTCGTGTTACTGGCTGCGATCGTGATCGTAGGCACGCTGTTCTTAGCGCTGTCGGAGGCCATCGTTGGCCGGCGGATCCTGGTCGGGCCCGAGTTCTACAACAACGCCCTGATCTCAACTGGCCTGGTGCTGCTAGCGGCGATGGCGCCGGCCCCGCTGCTTCAGTGGGGCTGCGCACCTGCCGGTGCCCAGAAGAAGGCCCTCGTCGTCTCGGCGGGCGTGGCGAGCGTGGGGGCCGGGCTCACCCTCGTGTGGGGAGCCCGACACCCCCTCGTATTGAGCTTGGTCTGGATCGCCCTCTGCGCGTCCACCGCGCTTGCCGGGAGGCTCTTGATCGATGTGCAACGTCGCCTCCCTGATCGTCTCTGGAACAGGCTCTCGAGCACGCTGCGAGGGGGCCGCCGACAATACGCAGGCTTCGTGGCGCATCTCGGCTTTTTCAGCCTGGCCGTCGGCGTGACTGGATCGTCGCTGGGAACGCACCGGCGCGAATTCGACATGGTCGAGGGCGAAACCGTAAAGTGGGCCGACCGTTCGATCCATTTCGCCCGTCTCACGCGAAGCAAGGAGTCCGACAAGCTCGTGGTCGAGGCCGAGCTGCTGATTTCGCCCGATCGCGAGGAACCATACACCGTGCGTCCGGCCCAGCACCTGCACAGGTTACAGGACGTCTGGACCACCGAGGCGGCCATTCATCCGATCTGGAGTGGGGATTTCTACGCGATCCTGCATAACGGCGAAGGAGAACAGGCCCACTTCACTTTCGTGGTCAACCCGCTGATGCGCTGGCTATGGTTGGGCGGATGGGTGATCGGCTTCGCTGTTCTGGCGGGATTGTGGCCGGAGCAACTCCCTCGGATGAAACGAAGTGAGGCGGGATCGATCTCTCGACCGGGGCACAACAGGCCACGAACTGCGCATGTCGCATCGAATCAGCGGTCTCCCGCCTCCATCGAGTTGCGCGGCTAGCCAGGAGGAGCCGGTCATGGGTCATCGAGTCGGAATCCGAGCCGAAGGCCTGACAAAGACGCTGGGCATGCGGACTGTGTTACGCGGAGTCAATCTTGCGATCATCGCAGGAGAATGTGTTGTCGTGAGGGGAGACAACGGGACCGGCAAGACAACATTGCTGCGCTGCCTTGCGGGTCTGGTTCGACTCGATGCCGGCCATGTCCAGTGGTTCGGGCGTTCGCCCGTGGAGACGGCGGCGCATCTCCTGATCGGGATGGTGGCGCATGAGAGTCATCTCTATCCGCATCTGACGCTCCGAGAGAACTTGATCCTTACCGGCCGGCTTTATGGCGTCAGTGGGCCGACACGCCGGGCGAGCCTTTGGCTCGAAGCCGCCGGTCTGAACGAACATGCCGATCGATTGCCGAGGGAAGTCTCACAAGGCATGCGGCGGCGGACCTCGCTGGCGCGGGCGCTCGTGCACGAGCCGCCAATCCTTCTCCTCGACGAGCCATTCTCCGGCCTCGACCAGGCGGGACGTGAGTGGCTCTGCGACCTCTTGCTGGAGCGGCAGCGACAGGGACGAACGACCTGCTTGGTCACTCACGAAGACCCCACAACGCCGCACCTGGCCGACCGGGCCCTTGAATTGCGATCCGGCCGCCTATCGGCGTCGACAGGATCGTCATCTGCCCGAGAGACCGACGCCGGTATCGCCGCGAGCTCTTTGCCTCGCGCATGTCATGCGGAGGTGACCGCTTGACGACAAAGATATACTGGCTCATTTACAAGGATCTGGTAAGCGAATGCCGATCCCGGCAGGTCTGGCCGGTAACGCTGCAGCTAGGCGTCTTGGTCGCGGTCCTCTTCAGCCTTCAAATTGACCTGCCCGGCGAGCAGCAGCGGCGAATTGCCGGGGCGCTCCTGTGGTTCGCGATCCTGTTCGCCAGTCTGCCGACTCTCGAACGGTCTTTCTCGTCGGAACGTGAGGACCGTTGCCTCGACGGTTTGCTCCTTTCTCCCATCGCACCAGCAACCGTGTACCTGGCGAAACTGGCGGTCAACTCGATCGTGTTGGCCGCACTGGCTTGCCTCTTGATTCCACTATGGACAGCCCTTCTGGGAGTCTCGCTGCTCTCTTCCCCGGCGGCAATCGTGCTGGTGGCATTCTTGGGAAATCTGGGTATTGCCGCAGTCGGAACACTGCTCAGCGCCTTGGTTGGCGGACTGGGGCCGAGGGGTGGTGGACTCGCGCTTCTGGTGTTGCCCCTGGTCATCCCGGTGGTGGTGGCCGCGGCCGAGTCCACCCGGCTGATCCTGGAGGGCGATTTGGGCCGGGAATGGTGGCGCTGGGTCCAATTCCTCGCGGCCTTTGCAGCGGTTTTCGTCGTGGCCGGAACTGCGTTGTTCGAATATGCCGTCACGGACTAGCCGGGTCACTCGATTCCGTTGCGATCAGGCTGTGTTTCTGAACGACTGGAGCGATCCCAAGATGAGCGATTCGACGTCAAGCGGGCAACGGAATCATCCGGCACAAGTTTTGGATGAGGGAGTCCGCGCACTCCATCGACCGCTTGGGGCTGCGAAGATTCTGTTTCTAGCGTTGGTGATCGTGTTTCCCATCGCGGCAGCCATCGGCCTTGCACCCACGGAAGCGACGATGGGACATTCCCAGCGTGTGCTTTATGTTCACGTTTCGGTTGCCTGGCTGGCGCTCGTCGGTTTCATTGTCGTCGCAGCCACCGGACTGTTGTACCTGCTTCGCCGGGATCTATGGTGGGACCGGTGGGCGCAGGCTGCCGCGGAATTGGGCTGGCTCTGCGCGTGTCTCACGTTGGCGACTGGTTCCTTGTGGGCTCATTCCGCGTGGGGGACCTGGTGGACCTGGGATCCGCGGCTGATCACGTCGTTCATCCTCTGGGCCCTCTATGGCGGTTATCTGGTTTCGCGAAGGAACCTGGACGATGCGCACTGCCGAGCCAGGGTCGCTGCCGTCCTGGCCATTGTCGGTGTGCTGGATGTTCCCCTTGTCATCATGGCGACTCGCTGGTTCCGGGCCATCCATCCGGTGTCGCCGACGATGGAGCCGTCGATGCGCCTGGTCCTGCTGCTCACGGTCGCCGGCTTCACGGCATTCACGACCCTCCTGGTCGTCTGTCGCCGCAACCAACTGCATGTCGAGAACCTGCTCGGCGAGCTGGAACGTGCAACCGATCCTTGACGGCCTGTCGTTCGAATCGGTCGAACCCGGGCCTGAAAAGACCTTGGGCCCTCCTGGAATCTGGGAAGGAGCTGCGATGGGGACATTCATCGCCACGTACGCGATCGTCTGGCTGGCTTTGGTCCTGTACATTGTTCGGCTGAGGACCAATCAACGGCGCTTGGAGCAACTTGCGCGAACACTTGAGTCGCGCGTTCAAAACTTGCGAGCATGGGCCGAGACCGGTTCGCAAGCGAACCTGGGAGCCTGACGTGATCGCCAGCCAGCTCAACCTGGTCGTCGGCATGCTCTTGCTCGCGCAGCCCCAGACTGGCGAGGGGAGCATCGGTGGTCTCGTCCTCAATACCTCGCGTGGAGAAGCACCGGCAGGGTCAGCCGATGTCTTGCTTCGGGTCAGGATCGACGGCGAGTTCGTTGCCGTTGCCGGCGCCACCGCGGATCGAGACGGGCGCTTCCTCTTCGAGGGACTACCGCTGGATGAGGGACTGGTGTATCTCCCTGGGGCCAATCGAGACGGCGTCCATTATTCTGGCCCGCGCATCCGCTTGAGTGCGGATCATCCAAGCGTCGCCGTTGTCTTGAAGGTTCAGGATGCGATCACCGAGCCCGATCCCCTGGTCATCCGCGACTGGGACCTCGTCCTCGATCCTGAACCGGGGGCGCTGCGCGTCACCGAGACGCTGGTGATCGAGAACCCCGAACCGACAACGTACGTCGGTCAGATTCCTGACGGTGGTGCCGAACCGGTAACGCTTCAGCTCGGCATCTCGTCCGACTTCGAACGAGTGACCTTCAGCAAGGAGTTTTACGGCCGTCAATTCGCACTGATCAACGGGAAACTCGTGACGGGCATCCCCTGGACGCCGGGGCAACACGAGCTTCAGTTTTCGTACGTGCTGCGCAACGATGAACGGCATCGCGTCTGGACGCGTCCCCTCGATCTGCCATGCCGGCACGTGCGACTGACCGTTCGCACCGCTGACCCGGACGGGTTGTCCTGTAATCTCGGGGCCTCGCCCCCCGCACGTGATGGTACGGTGACGTTCGAGTCGAACAATCGAGTGCTGCCGGCGGGGTATATCATCCAGGTCGAGCTGAGCCGCTTACCGGTGCCCGTGATGGTTTATGCCCGATGGGTGATCCTTGCCGTGCTCGCGCTGGTGATCGCCGGCTCGTGTCTCGTCATGACACGCCGTCGCCGTGTCAATGATCGAAGCGAACCGAAACGGATCCCCCACCGGCAACGCAGGAAGGCGAGCGCGCGGGCTTGATGAGAAGGTCCCAGAGAGGCACCGCCGGCGGATTAGCCCCCGATCTGATAATGCTGGTAACGCGCTGCTTTGGTGGTGGGGGTCGTGGTGGACGTCACGCCGACCAGGATCTCGCGGCCGAAAATGGTCGTGAAGTTGCTACCGGGGATTCCGTTGGACTTGCCATCCAGCGCGACACCGTTCTGGTCGGTGATCGGATTCGGGCCGGTTCCCCGAACGACGATGCGGTACTGGCCGAACAAGTAGAGCGGCCTGGCCATCACCAGAGTCACGGTGCGATTCGCCGAGTCGTAGACCCCGGAAAAAATCGGGACAAGCACGTCATGGGCTGTGCCGATGCGTCGGTGGCGGCCCGGGCTGTAAATCAGGTAGTTGTTCAGGTCCCCCGCTGAGACTGGATCGAGCTGGCGGTCGAATGTCAGGACCAGCAAGGTCGGTTGATTGTGGACTCCGAATCGCTGGAGGCCCACGACCTGGGGGCCCGTGTCGACGACGGGCGCCTGGACGGTGAAATCGACCGACTGGGAGCCGATTCCCGGGTTTCCGGCGAGGTCCTTGACGCCGGCCGCGCTGATGGTCAGTGAGTACGGCGCGGGCGGGGTGGTGTAGCTCGCCAGACCGCCGATCGAGAACGTGATGTCATCGGTCGTGGTGAACGTCACATCTGGCCCGAGCGTCACCGGCGCACCGTCGCGCGTCAGGGTCAGGTCGGCGGTCGTGAACGTCGTCGGGTCGATCGCCTTGGAGAAGGTCACGCCAACCGCCGAGACCGGCTCGGTGCGCGGGCTGGTGATCGGAGAGATGTGGGAGATCGTCGGCGGTGCGTTCGGCGACTGGACGGTGAAGTCGACCGACTGAGAGCCGGTTCCCGCGGTTCCGGAGGGGTCCTTGACCCCTGCGGCGCTGACCGTGAAGACGTACGACCCGAACGCCGTGGTGTACGTCGACAGACCGCCGACGGTAAAGGTCGTGTTGTCGCTCGAGGTGAACGTCACATCCGATGCGAGCGGCACCGCCGTGCCGTTATTCGTCAAGGTCAGGGCGGCGGTCGTGAAGGTCGTCGGGTCGATCGCCTTGGAGAAGGTCACGTCGATCGACTGGACCGGATCGGTGCGCGGGCTGGTGACCGGCGAGATCTGGGAGACCATCGGCCCGACCGGCGTGACCACGAAGGTGCCCGTCAGCAACGTCTTCCCGTCTGACTGAAGGACGACGCTGCGCGTGCCGAAGCCAACGGCGGTGATCTGAAACGTCACGTTCTGGGGAGTCGTGGTGGCGGACTGCAAAGTGAACGGCAGTGAGAAGAGCGCCTCGTTCTGAGCGGTTGGGTCCTGACCAAGATACGAGGGGCCGGTGATGGTGCCGGGGCCGGCAGTCACATCCCAGGAAACGGAGCCGATGTTGGTGCCGTTCTCGAAGGCAGCAATCTCGAGCATCGTGTGGAAATCGCTGATCGCACCGCCCAACGGGTTCACAACATTTCCGACGACAGTTACCGTCGTCGATGTGACGGCGCCGGTGTTGTTGGGATCCTGGGGAACCGAAGTGACCGTGAATATGTGTGTCGGTGGCGCAATGAACTCGGCGGCCACCCCCACCAGGCCGTTGCTGAGCGCGATGCGCGACTCCAGCACCTCGAAACGGCCGACCCACCTGGTAACCGAAGAGCGGACGCGATCCGACGCACGGCGCCGCCTCAAACCAAGATCGATCATGATACCCTCCCCGGCGGTCGCCCTTGCTGCCAGCAACGAAGCACGCTTGGTAGCGTGCTTGCGTTCTCCCTATATCATACTCTCGTCTCAGGCGCGGGAAACCCCTGTTTCAGCCTTTTCTTCTCAATCTTCCAGGAGTTCCGGCTCGCCTTGCCGTCGACTGATGTCATGCTCTTGTGGTGAAAGGCCCCCCAAAAGTAGATATCGTGTGCCAGGCCCTGGAGAATATCGGCCCGACCCCACCGAAGGCATCACCCGCGCCGAAGACCTACTCCAGCCCAAAGGGCGAACTGCCGGGTGTCTGCGCGAGCAGGGCGGTCGGGAATCTTTGCAGTCCCCGACCGCCCTGTCGTGAAGGCTCGTCAGCCGTTCCCCTCGGTGTTCGCGCTCACTTCCGGATCGTGAGCCGTCGTGTTTGCGGGCTATTCGGCCGCGTCACGGTCGCGACAATTCTGACGGGATTGCCGGAGCGGATGATCGCTTTCCAGTGTTTGAGCTGGCTCGTTTCCGACCGGCTCAGCTTCAGGGCCGACTTGCCGTTCGGGACGTGGGTGGCCTTTTTGACGGTGAAGCCGGGCGCCGGGCCGGCCAGGTCCTGGCGGCCGAAGGCGGCCATGTAGTCGCTGCCGGGCTGCCCGTTGGCCTTGCCATCCAACGCGACACCGTTCACGTCGGTGATCGCGTTCGCACCGGTCCCCCTGACGACAAGCAGGTACTCTTCGTACAGGTAGAGGCGATGGGCCGGCACCAGAGTCACGGTTCGAGTCGCCGCGTCATAGGTCGCGGAGACGATGGGCACGGCCACGTTACCGGCAGGGCCCGGAGCGATAATCTCATAGGCGTTCGGGTTCGACGCCGAGGTCGGATTCAGATCCTGGTTGAAGGTGATGACCACGCTGGTCGGCTGGTCGTGGAATCCGAATCGTTGCACAGAGACGACCTGCGGTCCTGTGTCGACGACGGCTGACTGGACGGTGAAGCTGACCGACTGGGAGCCGGTGGCCGCGTTGCCGGCAAGGTCCATGATGCCCGCGCCGTTGACCGTCAGCACGTAAGAGCCGATCGGCGTCGTGGCGCTTGCCAGGCCGCCGATCTGGAAGGTCGTGTTGCCGGTCGTGGAGACGAACGGAGTAACGAAGGAACTCATGGCTTGAACCGGGGTGATCGTCACCTCCGGTCCGAGCGTCACCGGCTGGCCGTTGAGCGTCAGCGTCAGGTTGGCGGTCGTGAACGTCGCCGGGTCGATCGGCTTGGAGAACGTGACGTCGACCGATGAGACCGGCGTGGTGCGCGGGCTGGTGATCGTCGGGATCGGGTCGATCGTCGGCGCGACCTCATCGACCACCAAGGTGGCCGTCAGGGTGTGAAGATCGGTGGTCGTGAGGGCGTCCTGCCAGTCGAGCCAGTTGACGGTGCCACTCGGCCCCCCAGACGGCAAGGGCACCACGGTGACCTGGAAGGTCACGTTCTGCGGGGCCGAGGTGGAGGACAGCAACGTGACCGGGATCTGGAAGAAGGCGTAGTTCAGTTGGGTCGGGCCTCCCTGATGGAAGTCCGCGGGGCCTGGCACGCTCGTGTCCGGCCAGCTCACGGAGCCAACGACCGTGGGGGTCCCGGTGATCGGGTCGTTCTCGTAGGCATTGATCGTGAGCCCCATGTGCGTCGTGGTGAAGTCCCCCTCGCCCGGCCTCCAGACCTGCCCGTCGAACGTCACATTCTGCGTGTTGATCAGGCCGTCGTTGTTGGGGTCCTGGGGGATCGAGGTGATCAGGATGTGGTGGGGGTTGGTGGTGGTCGGGCTCTGCTTGAAGGCGGCCGCGACTCCGACCACGCCGTTCCCCGGCAGGACGCTGAAGAAGTACGTCTGGGTGCCGATGAACAGATCGCCGTCAGTGTCCTTGACCGTCGATGGGTCAACCGACAACGCGTAGGTGCCGGCCGCCGCCGTGGCAGTCTGAAGGCCGCTGACGCTGAACGTCGTGTCGTTGATCTCGGTGATCGTCACCCCTGGCCCGAGCGGCACCGGCGTGCCAGGAATCGGCGGTGTCGCCTGGTTATACGCCGCCCAGTCGACGTTCAGCAGGCTCAGGGCGGCGGTCGTGAACGTCGCCGGCTGGACCGGATCGGAGAACGTGATGTTGAGCGACTGCAACGGAGCGGTGCTCGGTGCGGGGGCGGGACCGATCGAGGCGATAAACGGCCCGGGGGCGATCACGAAGGTGACCGACTGGCTGCCGCCGGTGGCCGCGTTGCCAGCTTCGTCCATGATCCCCGTGGGGCTGACCGTCAGCTTGTACGTGTCCGGCGGCGCCGTGGTGGCCGGCGGCGTCGTGTAGCTCGTCAGGCCGTTGACCACGAAGGTCGTGTCGTCGGTCGTGGTGATCGTCACATCCGAACCCAGCGTCACCGCCGTGCCATTGCGGGTCAGGGCCAGGTCGGCGGTCGTGAACGTCGTCGGGTCGATCGCCTTGGAGAACGTGACGTCGACCGAAGGCACCGGAACGTGACCCTCGGGAATCGGAGCGAGCGGGTTGATCGTGGGCGGCGTCGTGTCGACCGTCAAGGTGGCCGTCAGCGAGTAGGTGGTGGCGTCGGTCTGGAAGCTCGGGTTGCCGATGGTCTGGTAGTCCTGATAGTTAATGAAGGGCCGCGTGCCGTAGCTGAAGGGGCTGGTGCCCTCTTTCGTGGAGACTACGGTGACCGTGAAAGTCACGTCCTGGGGGGATGAACTAGCGGACAGCAAATGGACGGGAATCCCGAAATAGGCGTAATTGAGGTGGGTAGCGTCCCCCTGATAGAAATACGGCGCATTCGGGTTGGTCGGGTCTGGCTGTGTGCCAGGCTGGCTCGTATCCCAGTCGATTTCGCCGATGTTCTGACTCACCCCGCTCGCATCTTTCTCATACGCATCGATCACGAAGTGCAAGTGCGAGCCGCTGCCGTCGGGAGGGGGGAGGAAGCTCCCCTCACCAGGCCTCCAGACCTGCCCCTGGAACGACACGTCCTGCGTATTGACGAAGCCATCATTGCCCGGGTCCTGGGGGATTGCGGTGATCAGGACGTGGTGGGGCGCCGTGGTGGTCGGGGTCTGGTAGAACACAGTCGCGACTCCAACCACGCCGTTCCCCGGCAGGACGCTGAAGAAGTACGACAGGGTGCCCTTGAACGCGGTGCCGCTGGTGCTCAATACGTTCGAGGAGTCGACCGTCACCACGTAATTGCCGGCGGCCAAGGTGTATGTCTGAAGGCCGCTGAGCTGGTACGTCGTGGCGTTGATCTTGGTGAGGCTGACGACGGTCGGATCGAGCGTCACCGTCGTGCCGGTAATGGGCCAGGGTTGGGGGTTGGCAGAAGCGCCCGTGTACGCACTCCAGTCAACATTTTGATACAGGGTAATCGCGGAGAGCGTGAAGGTCTCGGGCGTAACCTGGGTCGGATCCGAGAACGTGATGGTGATCGACTGCACCGCAGCGGAGCTCGGCGCGGGGGCGACGATCGAGGAGACAAACGGTGATCCGGCGATCACGAAGCTGAGATTCTGGTTGGTGGTTGGCGAGTTGCCGGCCAAGTCCTCGATGCCGGGGGCCTTGATCGTCAGCCGGTACGATGTGTCGGGCGTCCCTGGGGTCTGTTGCGGCGTGTATGTCGACAGTCCATTGATGTAGAAGGCCGTGTTCGTGGAGTCTTTCGGCACGATTGTCACGCCGGCCGGGAACCCCGAAACCGTCGAGCCGGTCAGGCCCAGGTTTGCGGCGGGGGTGAACGTGGTCGGGTCGATCGGTTTGGTGAAGGTCACCAGGACCGTGTTATCGGGCACCGGATTCTCGCTCTTGGCGATTGGAGCCAGCGGGACGATTTCCGGGGGGATCGTGTCGATCACGAAGGAGGACGATTGGCTGCCCGTGACAGGCGTCTCGTTGGCTCCTTTGATGCCCGTGGCGTCGACCGTCAGCACGTACGAGTCGGGGCCAGCCGGGGTGAGGTCCGGCGGTGTCGGCTGGACCGGCGGCGTCGTGTAACCCGACAGGCCGTTGACGTAGAAGGTCGTGTTCGAGGCGTCGGTTGCGACGATCGTCACATTCGTCAGTGGCGTCACCGCGGTAGTGTTCTTCGTCAGTGCCACGTTCGCGTTCGTGAATGTCGTCGGGTCGATCGCGCTGGAGAAGGTAACGATGGCCGTCGAGTCAGGAACCGCTGTGTTCCGGGGGGTGGTGACCCCGGTGATCGACGTGAGTGTCGGCCCGGGAATCTGGACCGAGAAGGTGCCCGTCAGGGGCGTCGTCCCGTCTGATTGAAGGACGACGTTAGCAGAGGCGGAACCGCCAGCGGTGAAGGTCGCGTCGATCTTGAAGGTCACGTCCTGGACTGCCGGGGCGGCGGACAGCAGGGTCAACGGCAGTGAGAAGAGCGCCTCGTTCTGAGCGGTTGGGTCCTGACCAAAATACGAGGGGCCGGTGATGGTGCCGGGGCCCGCGTCCACGTTCCAGGAAACGGAGCCGATGTTGGTGCCGTTCTCGAGGGCATCAATCTCGAGCGTCGCGTGAACATCGGAAATTGGAGAGTCAAACGGGCCCACAACGTTTCCAACGACCGTCGCCGACGTCGATGGGATGATGCCGGTGTTGTTGGGATCCTGGGGAACCGAAGTGACCGTGAACATGTGCGTCGGTGGCGCGATGAACTCGGCGGGCACCCCCACCAGGCCGTTGCCGCTGAGCAAGACGCGCGGTTCCATCGCCTCGAAACGGCTGACCCACCGCGTGACCCTAGAACGGGCCCGATCCGATGATCGGCGACGCTTCAGAACGAGATCAATCATGATATGCTCCCTGGCTGTAAGAATGTGTGCATCTGCCAACATGCATGCAAACAACTATTTCCGAAGACCATCCGTAGCGACAAGAGGAAATCGGGGGGATTTCCGGGGATTGTAGGATCGGAGGAGAAACCGCCAGATTCGACCGTGGCCCTCAATCATGTCACCAGGCGTAAAGTACCCAGCCGGCAACTCATTCAGCATCTGCCCTTTTGGCTCTTGCCCAGAATGCGCAGTATTAACCCCTCGTTTTGTTCCTCGACACGAGTGGTAGGTCTGCGTCAATTCTGGAAGATAGCGAGGAAAGTTCCCGGATATTATGCATCTTAACTAGAGCAGTAGCAAGCGACGGGTTCTTCCGACTGGTGCCTTGGCTCCGCACTTCTCCGAAAGATCTCACCACCAAATAGGTTGCAAACGCAAGATACTCAGATCACGAGATCTAGGCCGGAGCCGCAAACCTTGGTAGGCGCTCGCCAGTTGGTGTGCGCGTCCGGGTAGGTTGCAGCGGTTGCGCACCGTAAAATGGGTCACCCGACCCCCGTCCTGAGCGCACCAACTGGCAAGCGCCGACAAACCTTGTTAAAGGTCGTCGCGCCGACCGAAGGGGGAAGCCCCGCGTGGATCGCCGCCTGACGTGCCGGGTTCTGGCCGAGGCCTGCGCCGACCACGTTCCCCGCGGAAATTGTCGAGAACTTGGTCGAACATGGCTCACCACTCCCCCCGCATTTGCAGCAGCTTGAGAGGGGCCGCCAGCCCGTCCGCCCAGGTTATCGCGAGATCGTCGGCCGGCTCTGATCTCTATCCTACCTCTCTGATTTTCATCGTCAAGAGAAAAATTGCTGCAAACGCAAAAATTTTATGCGTCCCTGAAATCCCCGGAAAACACTGGTTATTTTCCTGCTCCAAGCTTAGAATTCTTTCGTCCGATTATTGCGACTGCAATATTCCAGAGATCTTGACATGAGGTATTCGGCATGAGTGACGAATCGACGGTGCGAATCCGGCGGTACCCGAATCGACGGCTTTAGGACCGGAGCCAGCGACGGTACGTGACGCTCCAGGATGTCGAAAGCTACGTCCTCGCCGGCAGGACGGTTGAGGTACTCGACAGCAGGAGCGGTGAGGACCTGACGCGGCAGATCCTCTGAACCGCTCGACGTCCTGGAAGAGCGGCTCGACCGGCTCGAAGATCGAGACAACAACGGAAAGCCCGGAACGGCCCCGCGAACAGGAACGACAGGGTGATGCTGGAGCGACGGGCCGGAGTGCATTGCAGCTTGAAGTTGGGTGGGATCAATCGCTCAATGGACCGGCCTCCGCACGGGCATTGAGCCCCGGAGCGTGCAGCGAGCGGATGTAGGCGAGCAACAGGCAGACCACCAGCAGGATGGGAACCAGCGAGGCAGCCAGCCAGATACGCCGGTAGGTGTACTCCCGGAGAGCGAGATCGGCCATTCCCTTCACGTTGGCCGTCACACTGAGGCCCCCGTCGATGGCCTCTTCCACCGGGCCGGGCTTGAAGCTGTGCACGAGCGTCCGCGCGTTCGTCAGTGCGTCGAAAGCCTGCCGCAGGTCGAACCGTGGTCCGCGCACTTCCATGCCCTTGCGCTCGGCTTCCCGGACCTTCTGTTCGGCGCCGTCCATTTCCTGCTTCAATCGGTCGAGGTGTGACCGCATGGTCCTCGCGACCTCGGCGCCGGCCGTGGTGGCTCCGTATTGAGGATTCTGGGCATTGTGGCAGCGGGCACAGAGGGTGCCGTCTTCCATGCCCAGGAGGCGATCACTGGGATGAGTCGTCTGGTGAGCTCCATGACAGGTGGCGCAACCCGGAAGTCCGGCCTCCCCGAATTTGTGCTTCATCCGCGTTTCGGTGAAAAGTTTGGCGATTTTACCATGGCATGTGCCGCACGCATTGGCCACCGAATCGAGCCCGGGGGGCATTGCCGCATGGTTGCCATGGCAGTCGTTGCAAGTCGGCGCGCTTCGGTCCCCCTTCTTGAACATGGCCTGGCCATGGACTCCCGACAACCACTGCTGGTACTGCGCGGTTCCAATTAGGCGACCGTTGTAGCGCCGATTCGCCATGCGACTTTCGTCGGCGTGGCAACGGGCACAGGTCCGCGCGACGTGGGTCGGCTCAACGGGAGAGTTTGGGTCCTTGACCGCCCGGATGCCGTGACCTCCGTGACAATCAACGCAGGTCGCAACCGCAGGATCCGCCGCAGGGTTTTTGCCTTCAATGCTGGCTTTTAATCGGCGACCATGTCCGCTGGTCCAGTATTCCGCTTCTTGATCGGTCCGCGCCGAGGGATTGTACCCTCGCATGTAAGTGATGTTCGAGTGACAGTGCCCGCAAAAGGCCGGTATCAGTTCGCGGGCGCGAACGCCGCGAAACGTCGGATCGTCGCGATGATTCTTGAACGTGTCGAGGGTCGGGCTGCCGCCGTGGCAGTCGTGGCAGAGCAGTCCCTTCTTCCAATGGAGATCGTCTGCCAGAGCGTGTTCGTCGGCGATCGGCGTCCCTTCCGCCCACATGTCCCCACCTTTCTTGTGGCAGAGCGAGCACGAGTAACCCTCGGGGAGCACGGGCGCGCTCGGGTCCGTCTTCTGGCCGTAGCTTGCTGGCACGCCCCAGATGCCTTCGGCAACTGCCAAAGCGATCACAAGGACCACGCTCTGTCCCGAGAGGTGTCTCATCCCAGGGTCTCCCTCCAGGTCGCAGCCAGGAACACAAGAATCGCCACCGCCAGCGAGCTGTAGACCGCACGGCGGGCGCCGGTTCCCGGCCGCGTAAACGGAATGAGCAACGGTACGATGATCGCCGCGAGCAGGGCGCCCAGCATGATCTGCAGACCAAGTTTGTTGGCCGCGGGAAACCAGCCCCAGGCCGTCATCACGATGAAGAAAGCGACGGCCAGCGTGGCGCAAACGTTGAGCACCGCGCGACCGGCCCGGCCTCGATCCAGAAACGGAATCAGGAGCACAATCAGGCCGCACAAACCGAAGAACATCACGCCCAGGACTTCTCCCTCGAAGGGCCCGATCCGCGCGGGCAGCAGTTTCAGCGTCTGAAACATGAACAGGAAATACCACTCCGGCTTGATCCCCTCCGGGGCGGATCCGAACGGGTTTGCCTTCTCACCCAGTTCCCAGGGGAAGAGTGCGGCCAGCGCCGCAAGCAGCGCGAGCGCCAGGTACCAGCCCACCATGTCCCGTAGCAGGAAGTGAGGGACGAACGGCATCGACGGAGTTCGATCCTCGCCGTTCGTCGCGCCTTCCTGGTTCGGCACGCTCATGCCGTGCTTCTGCACCAGAAACAAGTGGACCCCCAGCAAGCCGAGCGTCAGTAACGGCAAGATCGCCACGTGCAGGGCATAGAAGCGGGCCAGGGTGTCGCCGGTAACGTTGTCTCCACCCCGAGCCAAGAGCAGCAACTGGTTGCCGATCAGCGGAATCACGCCGACAATCGCGGTTCCTACCCGGGTGGCGAAGAACGCCAGCTCGTTCCAGGGGAGCAGGTAGCCGCTGAAGCCGAACGCCATGAAGAGGGCCAGCAACAGGATGCCGGTCACCCAGGTCAATTCCCGCGGGCGCCGATAGGCGCGCATCATGTACGTGGTGAGGACATGGAGAAGCAGCACACCGATCAGCAGGTTCGCGCTCCAGGAATGCGCCGATCGGATCAGCCAGCCGAAGTTCACCTCGGTCATGATGGTTTGCACGCTCTCGAACGCCTGGTCCGGCGAAGGCTTGTAGAAGAGGGCGAGCAGAACGCCGGTCACCACCTGGACCAGGAACAGAAAGAGGGCCATCCCGCCGAGATAATAGAAATGGGTACAAGCGTGCAGAGGCACGTGTTTGTGGCTGGCAAGCCCTTGCAGAACTTCGAGGCCCAATCTCTCATGCAGGAAGGCGCGAACTCGATTCATGCGGTCCTCCAGGCGCAGTCCTCAGGTCTGCCGCGAGACGACGATTTCTTCCTGTCCCCGGTCGCCGCGTAACGTCACCCGATAGGTTTCCAGTGGTCGCGGGGGCGGTCCTGAAATATTGTGGCCGTTCAGGTCGTAAACCCCTTCATGACAACTGCAGAAAATATCGCCCGTGCCAGGGCGATACTTGACGGTGCATTCGACGTGCGTGCACACGGCATTGAACGCCCTCACCTCGTCCGGTCCCGGCGTTTGTCCCGCCGCGAGGCGTTTGGCCCCTTCGGGAGTCAGAACGACCAGACAGGGTTTGCCGGCGAAGTCGAAGGGGTTGCTGGGTGTGGTGGCCAGTTCATTCAGTCGGAAAGGGGCCACCACTTCCAACGCTCCCGATGTCGTAACCGTCCGCGGCCTCAGAAACCACGCGACCGGATAGAAGATGACCAGCAGCGTGCCGCTGATGGCTCCCTTCAATGTCTGCAATAGTAAACCGCGACGCGGCACGTCAGGAGAGGTTTTGGCCATGACCGCATCGCCTGCTGAATCGCTAAGGGCCGTGCTCAGCGGCCCACCGCCGTGACACTGGCAACTTCGGGCACCGATCCGGGTTGCTTGATCGGAGATTTCCCAGAAGACGCGAGAGACCCACGTTTGGGCCCCTCGTGTGGGCAACTTGGACACCCATCTAAGCAACGGGAAGCGGCCCGGTCAAGGGCGAGCAGGATATGTCCTTCGACTCACCGTCACTGTCCGAGATCGGCCATACTCCGGAAGTAACTGCTTGATCCCCCCTCCCGCCCCTCTTATCATGGGCTCGGATCATGGACCCCGCTGGGGGTGGACACATGAGTATTTGCTTAGTGATCCTCCTCGGTGAGTCGCCACACAGCTCAGGTTCCATGAGTCCTGACGTCCGAGATTGGGCCGGACATGGACCCGAAAGGTGGACATCCGGCACGGACTGCACACCTGGTGATCATGCAACACCCTTAGTTGAGGAGGAGCCCTCATGCGGATGAAGTTTTGCCTCGCGTCGGCATTGATCTCTGGAGCATGTCTCCTGCTGGTGGCCGCGCTGACCGCTGCCCAGCAGGGGGAAGTGAAGTCGGAGGTCAGCAAGGTGCAGCACCCATCGGGCGCAGCCGAACCGACCCCACCGGCCAACCAGAGCTACATCGGCGTCACCAAGTGCGGTTCCTGCCATTTCGAGAAGTACCAGGATTGGCGGAAGTCGCAGGAGAAACATGCCAAGGCATTCGAAATCCTGCCGGCCAGCACGAAGGAGGATGCCTCGTGCCTGAAGTGTCACACCACGGGATTCGGGGAGCCCTCGGGATTCCATACCGCCGCGGATCGCCAGCTTGCCGGTGTCACCTGCGAGTCATGCCACGGCCCGGGTAGCATCCATGCCGAGATCTCCAAACCCTTTGCCAACAAGAAGAAACTGGAACCGGAGCAGGACAAGATCGCACGCGATTCGATCTACCGCATGCTGCCGCAGAACGTTTGCGTCACGTGCCATGATTCCCGGGCTCACCGAAAGCACCCGGAATACCCGAAACAATAGAATGAGAGATCCTCGTCGATCAAGCTTGTCCGGCCCCAGCCCCGGATGGAATCCGGCCGGGGCAATGGTCCGCCGGTCCGGCACCCGGCTGGTCGACTCGTCCCCAGCTCGCGTCCCCGGAACCGGATCGCCTGCCATTTCCTGAGCCCACCCCTGGTCAAGAGGACTTAGGGTTCCAGTGCGCGCCGAAATCCACGGCCCTCTCAGTGTCGGCACGCAGTGACGTGCCTCACGGGTGGCGTTCGCAATGTTGGAGTCAGTAGCCAGATCGCTCGGAGACCCAACACGGCCACCGTGGGGTGTGACCTCTGATTGATGTAGCACGATCTCGGCGACGGGGTGGATTTTACGACAATTCGCGTTCTAGGACAACGCGAAATAGAGTATACCCAACTGCGTACGCGACACCTACGAATCCCGGCTTACATCAATCCGAGGCCACACCCAAAGCAAGCCCTTTCAACGGAGGCCCCGGTCGATGAGTCAACAACCTGACCAGAACCCAGGCGTTGAGGGTGGGACGCCCCCTCGGCGCCGCAGGTTCCGCCGCTTCAGGCGATGGCTCATTGGATTCGGGATCGGCCTCGGCGTGCTGGCCGTTCTGGGCGGCACGTTTATCGGAGTGGCTGAGCATTACACTGCCCAACCGAACTTCTGCGCATCCTGCCATGTCATGGAGCCCTATTACACCACCTGGAAGCAGGATATTCACGGTGGCCGGCTCGGCATCGCCTGCGTGGACTGCCATTACGCGCCTGGAGAGCGAACGACGCTGACAGCCAAGCTCCGCGGCCTGAGCCAGGTGACGAGCTATTTCAGCGGTCGCTACGGCAAGACCCGCCCCCGCGCCCACGTCGCCGTGGAGAGCTGCATGACCAGCGCCTGTCACGGCGACGGGAGCTTCATGGACAAGCCGCTGCAAGTCGGCACGGTCACGTTCAGGCACTCCAAGCATCTCAAACACACCGCCCAAGACGAGCAGCCGGCTCGAGACCGGCTCGCGGCGCTCACGAAACAGCTCGAGCAGCAACTGGGGCGGGAGCGTTTCGCCCAACTGAATGACGCCGCCCGGCAGATCGGACCGGCCGAAGAGCGAGCCGACGCCATGTCCCGGCTCTGCCAGCAGTGGAATGTGAAGGTCGACCGCCAGGTGCTCGCGGAGTTCTTCCAACTGGAGCACCGTACTGTACGGATCTCGCAGCTCCATTCTCTTCAATGCGTGGACTGTCACGCCAATAATGTGCAAAGCTTGGCTCCTGCCATTACAGGCGGCCAGCATCACTTCCGAGTGCAGAAGTCCAGTTGTTACACCTGTCACTTCAACAACCAGGCGTTCAACACCGGAACGGCCGAATGCATGCGCTGCCATACCCCACCGCAGAAGACGATCACCGTCCATGACCAGCTCCGCAAGGACGTCCGGGAGAAACTGGGTCGTTCTGACCTGGGCCAGAAGGCGGTCCGCATGGACCACAGCGAGATCGTCGCGCGCAAGGTGGACTGCCGGTCTTGCCATGCTGATGTGATCGTGGGCGATGCCGTGGTCACTAGTCGGGATTGCGAACGCTGCCACGATCAACCAAGGTTCTTCGCGGACTGGAGGACGCCCTTGACGACCGATTTGGTGGTCGGCTATCACAAGGTGCATGTGCCTCAGCAGCGAGCGAAGTGCCTCGACTGCCATTCACAGATCCAGCACCAACTCGCCCCGAGCGGGGAGCAGCTCGCCGGGACCGGCTTTCTGTCCACCGCCATGGCCGACTGCACACGCTGCCACTCGAATCAACACCGAGATGTGCTCAAGTTGTTGGTCGGACGCGGAGGTGAGACCGTCCCCAAGAGCGACCCGAACGTGATGTTCGGCGCTCGGACCAACTGCTACGGGTGTCATACCGAACGTGAGAAGACGGAAGGCAAGGACGTCCTGGTCGCCACGCAACGTGCCTGCGTGACGTGTCATGACGAGCAGTATCTGCAAACCTTCGAGCAGTGGAAACAGGCCATGGAAACCAGCCTGAGTGATGCCCGGCAGGCCTTCCAGAAAGCTCACGACACGCTCGTCAAGGCCACGGCCGCCCCGCCTGAAGCCCGCGCCAAAGCCGAGGAGCTCCTGGCGTCCGCGAAGGCCGATTTGAGTCTCATTCGGCGCGGCAATGGAGTCCACAACATCACCTATGCGCTGCAACTGCTCGACGGCGTGAGCGCTCGCTGCAGCGACGCGGTGAAGGCATTGGCAGCGAAGAAATGAAGCGCCCTGATCGGAGCGCGTCCCGGCGGGCGCCCGAGCTCGGTGTCTGTGGCATGGCGTGCTCTTCCTGACGGGGGCCGCCAGCACCACCGGGGTATCATCGCCGCCGTTCGGAGAGTCGACTGTTCAGAAGGTGCCGCTCAAACCGAGCATGAAGAAGTACGAGGTCCCGGTACCGACACCTTGCGACTTGTCCAGATAGTTGGAGACGTTGACGCGAAAATTGCAGGAAAGCCTCCGGGTCAGGGCGTAATCGAAGCCGCCCTGATACCTGATGGATTCGGCTGCCACGTTGGAGTACAGGGGCATGCTTGACCAGTTGGCGCCGGTCTGGGAGGGTGGTACAGAAAAGACGTTAAGGCCGTCTGTCAAGAAAATACCTGCCGAGAAGAGCAACCTCTGAGACCAGGCATAGCGTCCTCCGACGTTGATCACCTGAGTTTGACCCTTGTAGCCGAAGCGCAGCGTCTCGGCCGGAGGCGGTTCGCTCGCATCGCGATATCCGAGCGTGACGTCCTGATTGACCCAGTTGGAGAAATAGCTGTAGCCGGCGGAGAGCGACAATTTCGGGGTGGGCGCATACCAGAGCGTGCATACGACCGGATAGTTGTTCTCCGAGAAATTGGCGTAGCGGGATAGATGGCACGTCCTCTGGATCTCTGCGCGGACGCTGAGCAGGAGGTTCGACAGGGGAGACCAGGAGCCGCCGATCTCAAAAAGGTTTTCTTCCGTCGGCACGTTGCTGTTCAGCGCTCCGTTGAGCGGGTCCAGTCCGTAGAGGGGATTCTCGGTGAACGTGAATTGATAACGCGCAAAAGTGTTCACGCCCGAAGTCCACCGCATCCGCTGCGCGAACACGACCTGGTTGGTGCGCGTCGTCGGCTGGGTGAAGCTTGGACCGGTGACAAGGGTGTTGGTGACCGTCGTTGGTGTGACGTAACCTGGTGCGATATCGGTCGGGTAAGTTGCGTTATTGTAGTTGATCTCGTGATACTCGTAGCCCGCCCTCAGCGAGAGCCCGCGCCAGAAGGTCGGAGCATCGCGGAAGGGAAACCACTGGCCATCCAGGCCCGTCCAAAAAGCAGTATAG
>JBIOJM010000054.1:0-39293 GCA_044450785.1 Isosphaerales bacterium | reverse complement strand
GCAAAGCGCCGCCTCGTTGATCAGTTGCAGAGCCAGACGCGGTTCGACGCATTCCGGGCGCTTCGTGGTCCAGCCGCACACCAGATCCCAGGCTCCCAGGCGTAGCAATTCGGGGACAAGCAGCCACAAGCCGGCCAGGTTTCCCGTGACCTTGTCGGCGAGGAATTGCCGCACGCCAGTCTCGATGCTTCGGGGGTCGCAAGGTATGGGCTTGGTGCGTGTCTTGGTGGTCTGTGCTTCGACAGTGGACTCAGGATTGGGGCGGTAGCGATAGAGTTTTTTTTTGAAGGCCGTACTTTTCGATGATGCGATCGACGCTGCGGGTACTGATGGGGAAACCGGCCTGACGGAGCTTCTGAGCGATGACGTCGACCGTGGCGTCGGGATCGAGGAAGCGGTGACGGATGACCTGGCGTTCGACCTCGTCGGTTCGGACGGATTTGGTCTTGGGACCACGTTTCTGGTTGAAGAGGGCAACGGCTCCATGTTCCCGGAATTGTTTGTGAATCTGATAATATCGCTGCCGCGAGAGGCCGTATTTCTGTGCCGCGTGTGCTGGCCCCAGACTCTCGCATTGTCCCTCGATGAGCATGAGCAGCCGAGGTGTGATCTGGTCATCGAGGGGGACGAGAAGTTCCCCGGTGGGGCCGACGATGCGCCGTTCCGGAAGCTGATACAACATGTTTATGCCCTCGCCAGATGAGCAAGCATGGCTTCCGAAGTGGGAGCCGAGCTGGTTGGCTGGGAGGATAATGGGAGTGGGCATGAATGTCAAACAAATTCTGTCGTTATTTTGAGAGAAGGACGCGATATTACATTTGTAATTGGCGAAAAAGGCGACAGGATTTACTTTACATCCATGCGTGTTCTTATTCTGGGAGGGAGGTGTGGTGAGCGACCAACAGGAACCACGTATTGCGAGGGACATCAGGGATTGGGCAGGAGGAAGAGCTTGTCGTAGGGTTACATTCGCCTCAGGTTCGGCACAGCAACCCCTTGCTGAAAATGACAAGATGTTCGAGCAGGTTCGACGAGGGGAGGGAAATCACGGACGGGTAAAGCGGGGTGGAGTGGCGAAGTGCCCGACCGTGCCCCGACCGTCAGGATGAGAGCGGCTAGACACCGTCCAGTGAGATTGGGGGTGCGGCGAGAACGCCGTCATGGTTGGAAATAAATAGACCCGGAAAAATCGCTGTCGCAAGGGGGGGAAAGGGATCGCTCGGCCGCGCCGTCTTTCGATCGCGCGCAACAAAAACACACGTCTCCCAACCGCCGCTCCAGTCCACTCAACACGAACTTTTCATCACCCCAGGACAGGGGTCAGAAAAGAGACGGGCCCTTTCGTGGCTCAAGCAATCGAAATAGGACCGGTTCAGCTTCGCAAAATCGGACCTGTCCCGGTTCTTCAAAAGGAACGGGCCATGGCGTTGATGGCTCGCAAGATGGCCCTGGACGGCAGGTTGAGCGTCGAGGGACTGGCTGGAATGGCCGACGACGAGTCCGCCGCGATGGCGCTGGCCCGGTCAATCAGCGACGCGATCGACTCTGCCGACATCCAGCGCAACTGGGTCAAGGTCGCCTCGAACCGCAAGCCGGGGCCGAGCCCGCTCATCTCCTGCGGCCAGGCCCTCCTCGAAGACGAGCTGATCGACGGCCTCGACATCGTCGCGATCGAGCCCCACCTGATCGCGCAGACGATCCTGGATTCCCAGGATGAGGCCGGCGAGACCACGATGTCGCGGGATGTCCTCGCCCGTATGTTCGAGGACTTCTACAGCATCAGCGACGAAGAGCTTGCTGAGCTCTGCACGGCATGACCGGTGAGCGGCGTTGCCGACATGGAGTGCCGACAACGCCGCAACATCTGGCTGGCTAACCCAGGATGAAATCCGCCCCAGCGATGGGGCCTTACCCTTTTCGCTGGAGAATGTCCGTGCCTGACGCCGATCCGGAATTCAGAGCCAGTTTTGATCGTTTGGAGAGAGCCACCAACGGCGTCTCCTTCCTTGTCTAGTTCCTCCACATTTGCGCACCATCTGTCTACTGCTTTGTCTTCTTTCTTGAGGCGTTTGTCTAAACCGCGCGGTTTATCCGTTGTGACCCTCTCGGCCGGGTCTCCTCGACTTCAGCCTAGATAACCCCAACAAGCCGCCCAGGATCAGACAGACCCCCACGAGGACCATACGTCCAATCAAGCGAACGGGCGATACTACCACCCATCCCCATGCCGCGCCGTCGATGAGTGCCAACAGATTTGCGATCCCGAACCCGACGAGCGCCCCGCGAAGGAATGCCGCGATGTCCCAACCTCGGCGCCTTTCTAGCCACGCCGCGACCAATCCGATCGCACACGCCAGCGTAATGCTCAAAAAACAAGCCATCCATAACTCGCCGGTCCGGAGGAATCCGGCCAGCGAGATGCTGTTTGTCTTCTCTCCCGTGAGATGTTGGTACCAACGGACCAGGAGGCCCAGAGGATGGAGCCGCTCCGTCGCGACGACGTTTGCCATGACGAAGAACGCAATGACGAAGACGATCAGAAACGTGTAGTGAAAGGCTCGAAGCGAGCGGTTCAGGATCAGCTTCCAGATGATCAGGAAGTCGATAGATCCCAATAGAACAACCAAGACTTGGGGGAATATGTCCAGCCCGAGCGCAGCGCGTGTCACGGCCAAGTTCACGGCGGCCAGCGCGATGACCATCATCACCTGGCCGATCGAGACTCGCTTGGCGGACATGACATAGGACTCCTTGCGAGCTGCCAGGATCCTCAGCAGGCGAGTCTGCGACGGTGCAATCGCCCCGCTTCTGCGCGCATCCGCCGAGATCGAGCAAAACGACGGGCGTGAATCCTCTGGCGATCTCTCCGGGCCGCCAATCACCTCGGCCGCCCATCCACGTAGATCTGAACCTCGGGCAGTGACCGATGCAGCCTTGCGATGGCCTCGTCGCTCACCTGCGCGCCCCAGATCTGCACCTCCCGAAGAGACTTCATCGCGGCCACGCGGTCCAGCCACGCGTCTGTTAACTGCGGACCGTCGATGTTTAAGATCCGCAGGTTCGTCAAGCGTGCTAGATTGGCCAGGCAGGCATCCGTACACCCGTCCGAGCCCATACCAAGCTCAGTCAGGGCGGTCAGGCTGGAGAGGCTCGCAATGCCGGTGTCGGTGTACGAACCGCCGCCGCCGATGTAGAGCTTCTGCAGGCTGGTAAGCCGCCCGATGTTCGCCTGAGCGGCATCGTCCAGAGGCGACCCAGGAATCGTCAGCGACTTCAGCTTTCCCAGCCCGGTGAGGTGGATCAAACCCGATCCGGCGATGCCCGTGCCTGAAAGAGTAATCTCCTCGAGGTTTGTCAGTCCCGCTATGTGGGCGAGCGTCGCATCGGTCAACTCGGGTACTCGCAGGAGTTCGAGCGTCTTGAGCCCGGCCAGGTTGGCAAGTTGCTTCACCCCGGCGTCGGTGATCTTGGGCTTGAAGCCGTACAGCCTCTCTAGCAACCTGTCGTGGGAGAGAGCGGCCAGCCCGTCGTCGTTCATCACGGCCGCGATCATGACCAGCTCCCTCAAGCGGTCGCACGATCCCATGGCGTCGATCTCATCGGCAGTGAGCGGGCGTTGGGGGAGCACGGCGGGATTGGCGCTCCCGCCAAACCAGCTAATCCGGGAGATCCCTAAGTCGTCGAAATCGACCGATGAGCCTGATGCCTGGATCGTGGCGATCACCCATTTTCGATGGGCTTCCCGCTGCCTTTGAAGGGCAAACCAGCCGAGACCACCGCCCACGACCAGTACGAGTAGCATCAGCGTCCGCAGGCTCATCCGTGTGGGAATGCCGCGAAGCCAGTGCCGTGATCGTGAAGGGGTTCGCATCGGGACGCTCCGTCTGGATTCGCCTTGATCAATCCGTAGGTGGTTCCGACTGTTGTCAGAGCAGTCCATCCTATCCGCTATGAATTCCTTCCTCAATAGGTCCGTTCTGGGCGTTCCGGCTCCGCCGTCGCGTGCTGCGGGACTCCGCTAGACGCTCGGTGCTGCGCACTTAATCCCTTCGCCGCCTAACGCAGGTAAGCAGGCACTGCGTCCTTCGGCCTGCAAGGGGCGGGCGCAAGCGTGATGGCTGCGCTTCCCGACGCTGTGCATCGCGTTCTCGCCAGGGTTCCCGGATCTCGCTATCGGCCATCTTCATGATACCAATACGTTGCCGATCCCGATTGCATGGGCAATGTTGTTCACGTGCAGTCTGACTGCTTGGGGATCATCCAGGTCATGGGACTGAACCACGATGACGGTGTACCCGTCGAGTTGAAGCATGCCCCGGATTAACTGATCCCTCTGTGCCGTCTTGGGGTCGACGTGCTGGCTACGACTGATCCCGTCGAAGTAGGCCGACACCCTGGCCCCCTCGTGGAGCCAGTCCGGATCGGTCGCGAGACCGGCACTTGGGATCAATCCGAGGTCACGCTCGGACTGTCGTCGACCTCGTGCTCTGGGCTAGGGCCCAGCAATCTTGTCGGCGATGCCTGCCACCAGCGCGGTCCAGAAGAATTCTCGATTTCAAGGCGTGGAGTCTTGCTGAATCGGCGCGCGGGACTCTCGATTTCTGTGACACGAGCACCTTATGGGTCTAGACCCACAAGGCGAACGAGGCCGTCTCGACTGCGCCGTGGCGTGGCTCCCCAATTTTGAAAAACGAGTGATTCTGACAAGTTGCTAGCTTTGCTGACTCGGCCCACGTTTTCATTGTTTCTTTCAAATGCCAGTCTTCACGATCGAGCCGGCCAATGGTTACAAAGGCTATCAGGCGACCAGGGAACAGCACGCGCTGGGGGGTTACGAGTCCTGGCGCGCCCGGTTGAGCTACCCCGAGGTCGATGCCGCGGCCAAGATCACCGCGAAGGTGCTGGAAATGGTCGCGGAGCTGAAGTCGACTGTGAGTTCACAGGCGACACCATGACACACTGATCAAGGAATGGCGGAGGGAGGCAAAATGAAGATCGTGGCAATCGACGTTTGTCCGCTCACCGGCGCGACCGCCGACGGTGGCTGGCCGCAGGGGCACGAGCCGCAGGAGAACCTGCATTCGCTGCTCATCGTCAGGACCGACGACGGACTCGTTGGTTACGGCAGTTGCTACACCTCGGGCAAGCTCGTGGCCGGGGCGATCGAGCTGCTCTGGCCGCTGCTCAAGGGGCAATCGGCGGTCGAGCCGGAACGGGTCTCTGAGACGCTCCGCCAGTCCAGCTTCTGGCAGGGGCGAGGCGGGTCCGTCGAGCACGCCATCAGCGGCATCGACATCGCCCTGTGGGACCTCATGGGCAAATCCTGTAAGCAACCCGTCTCTCGGCTGCTGGGGGGCATATACCGTCACAGCATCAAGCCGTACGGGTCGATCCTCTTCGACGAGCCGGCGGCGCTTCAGCGGTCGCTCGCGCACGTCGTCGAGCGCGGATTCAAGGCGATCAAGCTGGGGTGGCGGCCGTTTGGCCGGCGCGACCGCAAGTTCGACGAGTTGCTGGTGCGGACCGCCCGCCAGACGGTGGGGGACGACGTCGAGCTGATGATCGACGCCGGGGGAAGCGAACAGTTCTGGCCGCATGGCACCAACTGGGCGCGGAACACGGCAAACATGCTGGCCGACTTCGGCATCGTCTGGTTCGAGGAGCCGCTCCCGCCCGATGACCTGGGATGAGATCACGACCGAACCATTCCATCTTGATGACCAAGGCCTGCTGACGATCCCGTCGCGAGCTGGACTGGGCATCGACATCGACGCCGACAAGCTGACCCGTTTCTGCCCGGAACGCATGGTCTTTCAGTAGCGCTCGCGGTTGGGTCTCGTCTCAACAAGGTCGACCGCGAGGCCGACGACGCGCGAGCCTACGAGGTCTTTCAAGAACGTTACGGCAAGGCAACGACGTCCTGACGAGCTTGAGGCGAGTCTGGTCATCTAACTGCCGGAAAGCGACAATCAAGAAGGATGAACTCATCCCAACTCCGGGAGTGGACAGTGGAGGCTCAGGAATGATCGACCGCGTGTACATCGACAACTATAAATGTTTTGTGAACTTCGAGCTTCAACCACAGGCCATCCAGCTCATCCCGGGCGGCAACGGGAGCGGGAAGTCAGCGCTCTTCGACGTCATCGAGAGCATCCGTGATTTTCTCACCGAGGGGAACACGACGAGCCAGAGCTTCCCCACGAGTACGCTGACGGCGTGGGACAAGCGCCGCGCACAGACGTTTGAGCTGGGGATCAAGGGCAACGACGGCATCTATCGATACCGGCTGGTCGTCGAGCACGAGCCCAAGAGCACGAAGAACCGCATCGCGAACGAAGAGCTGCGATTCGGCCAGAAGATGCTCTACCAATTCGATGGGAAGGACGCCCATCTCTTTCGCGACGACGGCTCGGCCGGACCGATTTTCCCACTGGATTGGTCTCGGTCGGGTATCCCGACCATTCCCGATCGACAGGACAATACACTCCTGACCTGGTTCCGTCGTCGTGTCGAGCGGATCTACGTCTTCTCGCCGGATCCTCTGAGGATGACAGCTCAAAGTGACGCGGAGGTCGCTCGCCCCGATCGTTTTTTGCGTCACCTGGCCTCGTGGCTTCGCCATCTGTCACAGGAGTCGATCGATGTTGTTCCCCGCATCCAGAATGGCCTCAAAGACGGCGTCCTGGAGGGATTGATCGGCTTCAAACTGGCAAAGGCCGGTGAGACGAGCAGGGTCCTCAAGTTCGACTTTCAGTACGAGAGCGATGGCCCGGGAGCGGCTACTCCGAGATTCTCGCTGAATTTCGACGAGTTATCCGATGGCCAGCGCAACCTGGTCGCCCTTTTCACAGTTCTGCACAGTGCCGTGGGAGCCGACACGACGTTGTGCCTGGACGAACCCGACAACTACGTGGCGCTCCGCGAGCTCCAGCCCTGGCTGATCGAGCTGATCGACCGAACCCGCGAGACCGCGAGCCAGTGCTTGCTGATTTCTCATCATCCCGAGCTCATCAACTACCTCGCCTCCTCGCAGGGCGTTCGCTTTTTCCGCGACAGCCTGGGACCGGTTCGCACGGAGCCGTTCGAGACGACCGGAGACGACGGACTTCTCCCGGCCGAGATCGTGGCCAGGGGCTGGGAGTAGGCCATGCCGACCAAGCGAGGCGTTCGAGTCGCCATCCGACAGGTTGACTACGTGACGATCGCCGACGAGTTTGTGCGCCGGTATCGCAACTGGAAGCAGGGGAGCACGACCGAGACGACCCTTTCCGCGATGATCGCGGCTTTTGGAGAGATGAAGCGGTTGGACCTGTGAACCCTGGCAGCGTCTGGCTCGGGATGACCCGACCGATCCCATGAATCACATCAGTGATTCGCCAATTCAGGACCGATGCGATTTGCCTTGCTGGTTCATGACTGGAGCAAACGGAGCTTCAGCTACGGGAAACTCGAGCAGCCCAAGGGGCGGGGTCAGGAGACCCGCGCCCAGCAACTGGAGGGGCGGGGTCAGGAGACCCGCGCCCAGCAGCCCGTCAATCCAAGATTGACGTCCCACTAGCCGATTTCGATTTCGGCGAAGTGCTCGAGGCGGTCATCCTTGAGGGGGATCGCCTTGTCAGCTTGCTCGACGCCGTCCATGATCACGCGCGTCACGGTGCCGCCTCCCTCGGCTTGGTTGATCGTGATGTGGTGGATGGTCTCCCGATAGCGATAGTGGACCTTGCACGACCGCCATTCGGCGGGGAGGCAGGGCGAGATTCGTAGTCGATCGACGTGGAGCCGAATACCCAAGATCGACTCCACGATGAAACGGTACATCCAGCCGGCAGAGCCCGTGTACCAGGTCCAGCCGCCCCGCCCGGTGTGCGGCGGCAAGGCGTAGACGTCGGCGGCGACGACGTAAGGCTCGACCCGATAGGTCGCGATCCCTTCGGGGGTCGAGCCGTGCCGGGTCGGGTTGATCAGCGAGAGCAACTCCCAGGCGCGGCCGTGGTCGCCGAGCGCGGCGAACGCCATCGCCGCCCAGACCGCCGCGTGAGTGTACTGGCCGCCGTTCTCACGCACGCCAGGAACGTATCCTTTGATGTAACCCGGGTTCAAAGAGGACTTGTCGAACGGCGGATCGAAGAGCTGGATCAGGGCATCGTCCTTGCGGACGAGGCGGCGGTAGACCGCGTCCATCGCCGTCCGCGAGCGCTCCAGGCCGCCCGCGCCCGAGAGCACGGACCAGCTCTGCGGGATCGAATCGATCTGGCATTCGGGGTTGGTCGCCGACCCGAGCGGCTCACCGTCGTCAAAGTAGGCGCGGCGATACCATTCACCGTCCCACGCGTTCGCCTCGATGCTCAACCGCAGCAGGCCGGCCTCGCCGACGCAGCGTTCTTTGAAGGCCGCGTCGCCGCGCATGCCCGCGACCTCGGCGAACTGCGTGAGCACGTCGAACAGGAAAAATGCCAGCCAGACGCTCTCTCCTTCGCCGTGCTCACCCACCAGGTTCATGCCGTCGTTCCAGTCCCCGCAGCCCATCTTCGGCAGCCCGTGCGCGCCGAACTTCAGTCCGTTCGTAATCGAACGCACGCAATGATCGTATAACGTGGCGGTCTCGTCGGACCGGGAGGGAAGGTCGTAATAGGATTCTTCGTCGGGCTTGACCGGGCGCCCGTCGAGGAAGGGAATGCGCTCGTCGAGCACCCCGGTATCGCCGGTCCTCGAGACGTAGCGACAGGTCGCCAGCGGCAGCCACAAGTAGTCGTCGGAGAAGTGCGTGCGCACGCCGCGGCCGGTGGGCGGATGCCACCAGTGCTGGACGTCCCCCTCCCGGAACTGGTGGGACGCACAGCGGAGGATATGCTCGCGGAACAGGCGTGGCTCGGCGTGGAGCAGCGCCATCACATCCTGGAGTTGGTCGCGGAAGCCGAAAGCCCCGCCCGACTGGTAAAAACCGCTGCGCGCCCAGACGCGGCACGCCAGCGTCTGGTAAAGGAGCCAGCCGTTCGCCAGGAAGTTGACCGACGGGTCGGGCGTGTCCACGTTGATCGCGCCCAGGGTGTGGTTCCAGTACTGCCAGACTGCCTCCAGCGCGCGACGCGCCGGGTTCGACCCGCGGAAGCGCTGGATCAGGTTGCGGGCATCGTCGCCGTCTTGACCGATCCCAAGGGTGAAGCAGACCTCATGCTCCTGTCCGGCGGCCAGCTCGAACGGGACTTGCATCGCGGCGCACGGGTCCAGGGCGGCGCCGACCCGGCCGGAGAGGCGGGCCCGCGTCATGGAGGCCGGGCTCGCGGGCGAGCCATTTCGGCCGAGGAACTCCGCCCGATCGCCGGTGACGCTCCGCGCGGCCTCGTTCGCGTCGAGGAAGGCGACGCGGCCGGCGAACTCGGCGCCGTTGGGGTTACGGGCGAAGACGGCGCCGGTCTTGGGGTCGACCGAGGTCGTGACGTACATCAACGATCTGGGGCGGAGGTCACCCAGCACCCACTCGCAGTAAGCGGTCGCGGACAGACGGCGTGGACGCCCCGACTCGTTACGAAGCTTGAGCACCGCGAACTTCACGGGCGCGTCCGTGGCGACGTAGACCCACAGCTCCGACGTGATGCCGTCCTCGGCGTGCTCGAAGACGCTGTAGCCGAAACCGTGCCGGCTGACGTACGGCGTGGCACCGCGCGCGGGAAGCGGTGTCGGCGACCAGTACCGGCCGGACTCCTCGTCGCGGAGGTACAGGGCCTCACCGCTCGAGTCGCTGACGGGGTCGTTGTACCAGGGCGTGAGACGCAGCTCGTGGGCGTTCTCGCACCAGGTGTATGACCCGCCGCTCTCCGAGACGACCGTACCGAAGGAGGGATTCGCCAGCACATTAACCCACGGCGCCGGCGTCACCCGCCCCGGAGCGGTCGTGATGACGTACTCATGCCCGTCGCGCGTGAACCCGCCCAACCCGTTGAAGTAGGACAAGTCGCGCCAGGGCGTTTCGACGGCCAGGGCGGTCTCGGCGCGGGCGCCCCGAACCGGCCGGAATCGGGGGACGCTCGGCTCGACTCTCCCGCGGCGCTCGTGCTGGTCGGCCAGTGTGCCTTCGCTGTCGTCGACAATCAGACGGGCGACGGTTTGAAACAGGGTGCGGTCCTCGTCCGACATCTGGTCCGGGCGCCGGACGAAGATGCCGCCCGGCCGGTCCACCACCTGGGCCTCGACGCCGGCGGCGATCAGGCCCATGATTTGATCCTGCAACGCCTGGCGATAGCCCGACAGGTCCTCGTTCCAGATCACCAGGTCGACCGTCAGCCCCTTGGTTCGCCAGAAGGCGTGGGCCTGAACGAGCTGGCGGACCAGCTCGATCTTCTCCTGATCGGCGATCCGCAGGAGAACGATCGGCAAATCGCCGGAGATTCCGTGGCCCCACAGGCCGGATTGCCCCCGGCGGTTCTTCATCAACAGGCTCGGGTTGGCCCGGTGCGCGGGGTTGGCGTAGAGGATCGAGCTCCCCAGTCGTCCGTAGAGCTGGGCGTCGGCCTCGGTGACGTTGAGCTGGCGCAGGATGACCTGGCCGTGGGACCAGGCCAGGTCGAAGACGCGGTCGGCCAGGGTCCTGTCGCGATACTTCTCGATGAGCTCGAGCGCCGCCTCCCGTGTCTCGACGACGCCGGTGACGAGGTCGATCCGCGCGGACTCGTCCGCGTCGATCGCGACCCATTGTCGGATCGCGACGATCGGGTCGAGGACCGAGCCCTCGCTGTCGGAGAGGTACGGAGAGCCGTCCAATGATGCGGGATTGGCGAGGGTACGTCCCCGCCCGACGAACTTGAGCCGATCGGTCTCGTATGACGTGTCGCTGACCGCTGTCCCGTGCACCGCCATGAGGTGGAACATCAGTGGGGCCCGGTCCTGATCCGACCGGGGCCGGCGGGTGCAAAGAATCGCCTGGCGGGTCCGAATGATCTCCGTCTGCACAAACAGGTTGCTGAAGGCCGGGTGCGCCGCGTCCGACGCGGAAGGGGCGAGGACGACTTCGGCGTAACTCGCGACGTCGATGGTCCGCCGCACCCGCGACCGGTTGGTGATCGTGATCCGCCGCAGCTCGATGTCGTCCTCGGGCGAGACGGCGATCTCCGTGTACGTATCGAAGTCGCCGTCGCGGCGGCGGAACTCTGCCCGGGATTGGGAGAAGATCGCCTCGTAATCCGTGGCGCGCCGGAGCGTGGGCTGGTGTGCGGCGGACCAGACGTCACCGGTCGTCACGTCGCGGAGGTAGCAGAACGAGCCGGTGTTGTCGCGGGTCGCATCCTCACGCCAGCGCGTGACCGCGAGGTCCTTCCAGCGGCTGTAGCCCCCGCCCGCGTTGGTGACCATCACCATATAACGGCCGTTGGACATGAGATTCACTTCCGGACACGGCGTATTCGGGTTATTGTAGACCCGAAGCAGCACCTCTTCCCCGCCCCCGACCCGGTCCGCCGCCGATGCCTCGGCGGCGTTCGGATAGATCGGGTTGGCGACCGGGATTCGCTCTTGCAGCAGGAGCTCCGTCGCCTGGAACAAGAGGTCCGACTCGAACCGCCGCTGCATCGGACGGTCCAGCAGAAGATAGGCGAGCGACAGAAAACACATCCCTTGGTGGTGCGCCATGAACGAGCGAACGACCGCGCTCGACTGGCCCCGCGCCAGCCGAGAGCCTGTGTAGTCGATGGCTTCGTAGAACCCGTACCGCCCCTCAAATCCTTCCCCGGCCATCCGCCGCAGGTTGGCGTATGCTTCCCGGGGGGCGACCATCAGCGCCATGACCGTGGCGTACGGTGCGACAACCAGGTCCTCGGCCAAGCCGCGCTTCAATCCCAGACCCGGTACACCGAACGCGCGGTACTGATAGTTCAAGTGAACGTCGGTCGAATTAAACCCCGATTCCGAGACCCCCCAGGGCACGCTGCGCTGAGCGCCGTACTCGATCTGACGTGCGACAGCCGCCCGGTACGTCTGGTCGAGCAGCGTGTCCTCGTACGTCGGCATCACGAGCAGCGGCATCAGGTACTCGAACATCGAGCCGCTCCAGGAGATCAGCACGGGCCCGCCCCGGGTGGCGGTCAACAGCCGCCCCAGGGAGAACCAGTGCTCCTGAGGCAAGTGGCCCTGCGCGATCCCGACGAAGCTGGCCAGTCGGGCTTCCGACGCGAGCAAGTCGTAAAAGCTCGCGTCGGTGCGCCGGTCGTCGACGTTGTACCCGATCGCGAGCAGGTGACGCGATCGATCGTAGAGGAACTGGTAATCCAGGTCCGCGAGCTCGCCGCAGCGGAGCGCTAGCTTCTCGAGAGCGGTGATCCGCTCGGCGGCACGGGTGCTCGCCTCCGCAACGATCCTCCGCAACTCGACGAGTTCTCCGCACTCGCCCCGCTCTGGATCGACTGGCGGCAGCTCCAGGCTGAGCCTTGCCACCTCGCGCAGCGTCGGGACCTCACCAGGGCGGAGCCGTTCAAAAACCGGCGCGCCGGGCGTGAAATCCTCTGGAGCCAGGAGCAGCCAGGGCGCCAGCAGCTTGAGAGTTTCGAGGTGAGCGCGGCATTGCCGGTCGAAGGCTTGGGCCCACCACGCCACGTCGAGATCGGGGTTGTCCCCCAGGCCGCCGGCCAGTTCCGTCGCCAAGGCCGCCAGCCCCGACAGGCGGTGCAGCGACTGCGCACCGGAAAACAAGTCGAGCTGGCTGCGCAACCGGCCGATCCGCGAACCTATTTCGGCCGAGGCGCGATCGCTGCTCCCCACGCCTTTGTTCCTTGCGACGGTGCCGATCAAAGCGTGCAAGGTTGTGGTGAGACCAAGAAAGGCTCGCGGCGGCAGGATCGGGCGGTCGGCAAGGTCGTCCAGCCCCGCCCGCAAGCAGAGGAGGTGCCCCGCGAGGTTCCCACTGTCAACGGTCGAGACGTACCGCGGCGGCAAGGGCCTCAGCGTCAGCGTGTCGTACCAGTTGAAGAAGTGCCCACGGAATCGTTCCAGGCCCTCCATCGTATCCAGAGCTCGACACGTGCGGTCGAATAGCCCGTCCACCGAGACGTAGCCGAAGTCGTACGCCGCCAGGTTGGCCAGCAGCGCCAGGCCCATATTCGTCGGCGACGTGCGGTGCGCAATCACGGCAACGGGGTGTTCTTGAAAGTTGTCCGGCGGCAGCCAGTGATCTTCCGGCCCGACGAACGTTTCGAAGAACCGCCAGGTCTTGCACGCCAGGTCGTTCAGAAATGCCGTCTGGTCGCCTGTCAGCCGCTCCGCGCGATGGGCGGCGGGCCGGCTGATCAACCACGCGAGGAGCGGGGAGGCGAACCACAGCCCCAGCCACGGCCACGCAGCGGCCAGTGCCTCGGGCCTCATGAATTCGAGCCCGACCGCCAGTGCGGTCGCGAGCGCGGGCGCGATCGCCATCGCCCGGACGACGCCGGCCAGATTGTCCGCGCGGGAGAGCTGACCCGACTCACTCGACGTCGTCCATTCCAGGAGGTGGACGTGCGTCAGATGCATCCGCACGACGGTGCGCACGACGGCATCCAGGTTCGAGTAGGCCTCATAGGGCAGGAAGACGAGTGTCAGCCCGGACTGGGCCAGGTCGCGCCCGATCGAGCGCAGGACTGCACGGAGGTGCAAGCCGATCGGCAGGTCTCGCGGCCTGCGCACGAGCCCCGCGGCGGACCGCAGGAGCGGCGTGAGCAGGCCGATCCCCGCCACGACGAGGCTCCAGAACCACGCCGGCCTCAGCACGGCCCACCCCATGACCAACACCATCACCAGTGCCGGGGCCTCGAGGCTGCGCCTGAGGTTATCGAGGACCTTCCAGCGAGATAGGGCCGAGATCGGGTTTTCCAGTCGCGCCCGGGCCGGGCCGGGGACGTGAGGCAGCAGCCACGGCGCGATCTGCCAATCACCTCGGACCCAGCGATGCCGCCGGCTCACGTCCGCGAGGTAGCGAGACGGGGAACTCTCGTAGAGCTGGATGTCGCTGACGAGGGCCGTCCGCGCGTAGCACCCCTCCAACAGGTCGTGGCTCAAGATCAGGTTCTCTGGGAATTGCCCGTCCAGCACCCGCATGAAGGCGTCGACGTCGTAGATCCCCTTGCCGATGAACGACCCTTCGGCGAAGACGTCCTGGTAGACGTCGGAGACCGTGCGCGTGTACGGATCCACGCCCGCCTCGCCGCCGAAGAGATGCAGGAACCAGGACCGGCCGCCGACGGGCATACTCTCCGCCACGCGAGGCTGGAGGATTCCGTACCCTTCGCGGACGAGCCGCGCCCGCTCGTCGTAACGCGGGCGGTTCAGCGGGTGGGCGATCGTCCCCACCAGTTGCCCTGCCACGTCGCGCGGGAGCTGGGTATCCGTGTCGAGGGTGATGACGTATCGCACCGCGGGCAAGACGGACGTCTCGCCAACCACCAGCGAGAAGTGGGCCCCCGGCCTGCCGCGTAACAGCGCATTGAGCGCGGAGAGCTTGCCGCGCTTGCGCTCATAACCCATCCAGATCCGCTCGCGCGCGTCCCATCGGCGCGGGCGGTGGAAGAGGAAGAACCGGTCACCCCGTTTGCCCTTGAACCTCGCGTTCAGGTCCTCGATCCCCTCCTTCGCCCGCCGCACGAGGGCCTCGTCGTCCGGCATTGTCTCTTGGGGGGCGTCCCGGAAATCCGTCAGCAGGGCGAAGTGCAAGTTGTCGTCCTGGTTGGCCAGGTAGCGGACCTCCAGCCCCTCGAGCAGGTCATCGACGTTCTGGTCGCTGACGAGCATCGTCGGCACGGCGACCAGGGTACGCGCCTCGGGAGGGAGCCCCCGGGAAAAGTCCAGCTTCGGCAGCGGTTTCGGCGCGATCAGCGTCGTTACCAGCCTGTTCACCAGAGCGATGACGAGATGGCTCACTCCCAGGGCAAGCGGGATGGCGACCGCCATCATGGCCCACGAGCTTGACCCGTACGCCCACCCCTGCGCGAGGAAGCCGGTCGTGAGGGCGACCGTGAGGGCGAGGATCGCGCCGAGGTAGAACGCGAGCGGGAACCGGCGGCCGATCTCGCCAAGCCTCGCCCCGATCGATCGCGCGCACCGCGCCGATCGCTCGAGCTGCGGCCTCCCCTTGCCGATCAGGTAGAACCCGACATGCTCCGCCTGGCCGTCGACGTGTCGCAATGCCAGGTCATCGCGTGCCAGATCGACCGCCTTGCGGGCGACATCGACCTGCGAGAGCGGGCTGTTCTTGGCGATCTCTTCGATGGCGTGTCGATACAGGTCGCGCGTGGCGAAATCCATCGCGCCGTAGAGGCCCGCCGGGTCCTCACGGAGTACCTCGTCGACGAGGCTCATCGTCTCGACGAACTCGCGCCAGTCCGTCGTCCCCAGGAGGCGGAGACTGCCGATGCTGTTTCCGATGGAGACCTGGTCAGCGGCCTGTCGCCGGCCCTCCGAGTGCACGAGCCGCTCGATAGTCTGGTTCTCTTCGGAGAGACGTTGCTCGACCCAGGTGAGGGGGAAGGCCAGGGCCGGGCCATGCCCCTGCAAGCGGCGCGCGAGTTCGGCGACGAACGCGCTCGACATGGGCGGGTTGGATGTCGCCATGTCAGCGAGCACCAGGATGAGGCTCCTCGGGTCGTTCTCCGCGACCTCCGTCAGCCGGTCTGACCAGTGATTCGCGTTGTTGCGGTCGCGCTCGTCGTCGGCGATGCGGACTGCGATGCGCCGCAGGTTCTCGATCAGTGCCAGGCGAAGCATGATCGGGATCGCCCACAACTCTCCCAGCGTGAGCGGCGCGACGGTCTGATAGGCCGCCACGAAGCTGCGGAAGCCTTCCGCGTCCACCCGGCCGTCGACGTGCGCGATCAGCTCGAGCGCGATGTCATACCCGCGCGGGTATCCCGCCCTTGGCCCGTTCCGCAGCCGGGGCAGCTCCCGACTGTAACCTCTCGGCAGGTGCCGCCGGGCAGTGCGGATCTGCTCCTCGATCAGATAGAAATTGTCGAGGAGCCATTCGCTCGCCGACGCGATCCGTCGTTTCGCCACGACCGCCGCCGTCGCCAGTTCGTGCGTCCGTACCAGGACGGCCTCGTTATCCGCAAGCCTCGACAGGAGGAGATCCGGACCTCGCTTCCCATCAACCTGATGCCACCCCGCGACTGCCTTGGCGTGCAACTCCAGTTGATCGACGCTCAAGAGCTCCGATCGGAGTGGCTGCTCGTCACGCGGCGCCCGCGGCATGACGACGCCGCGAACACGTGCTAGGGGTAAGATTAATTTCGCGCGGAGGGTCATGTTGTACAGAGTGAACCAGATGCCCGGGTTTCAAGGACCGGAAAGAGCTTGCGCGCCAATCCGGCTCGAACGTCCCTCGTGAATTTCCGGAGACGTCGCGCCGGACGCGACAAAGACACCGAACGGAGCCACATCGGCACCAGGGGAACGACGTGTATCGATTCTACCTGTTCCGGCCGAAGAGCGGGCGTGAAAATCACAATGACCCGAGACTGAGCTCTCAAGCCGTCACTTGCTCCTGCTCGGCAAGGGAGGAGCATCGGGGCCGAGCCGCCGTGCCCTGAGCAGCCAGCCCAGCTTCCGGACCGGAGCGGCGGGCAGGGGGACCAACTGGGGGTCGGGAGTCGCCCGGTGCCCCGTGACTCGGTCGATGTGGACTCGGTAGTACACCGGGGCGTACGGCTCCGCCGGGTCGCGTTGTTCGGAAGCGGAACGCGCCGTGCAGGCTGGCTCCCACCACATGGCTTGGGCCTGGAGGACCTTGTGGGCCAGGATCCGCTGGTCGTGCCCCGGGGTATCAGGGCCCTCGTAGCGGCCGACCTGGAAGACCTGGTGGGCCCGGTGCTGCTCGCCGTCGTGCTCCGGGGTATCGTGCAACTCCTCGAAGCGGCCGAAGGCCACGACGCTCACCCACTGGTCGTACGCCGCGACGTCGTCCACCTCGATGCAGACGAACGGGTTGGCCCGCATCCACTCGACCTTCTGCCCGAGAGTCGTGAAGCCGTACAGGCAGGGCTCGCCGCCAGGCAGCACGTCGTAGGCGAGGTAGACGGGGACAACGTAGGGCTGGTTGTTTTGCGCACAACCCAACCTGGCCAGCCTCGCTCCGGCCAGCATCTGAAGGCACTCCTCTCGACTCATCTCGTTGATCACCATGACTCACCTCCTTGAGCACGCTCTGGCCAAGGCATCTTCCTTTCCTCTGAGAACGTCGCTCGGAATCGTCGGCAAGGGAGGCCGAAAAAAAAAGCCCCGCCAGTGCAACGATTCGCACAGCGGGGCCACCTTAGCCAAGTACCTTCGGCCCCTCGCGAGCCGATGGTCCTCATCAACTTCCAGCATGTCAGGAGGGCCATGCCGTGTCAAGAGTTAGCACCGAACACCGATGACTCGAGCGTGAGTGCCGGCGGGTCTCTGTTCCCGCCAACCCGTCGCCGGGTTATCATGGGAGCCGGTCGTCGATCGCGGTCGGGGCCGGGAGCGAACCCGCACGGCCCGGCCTGGCGCAACGGCCGGTCGAGGGGATGCCGACATGCGGGCGAAGCCCGGAGCCGACTTCGCGAGACGCGTTCACACCCTGACCCGCCGCGAGGTCCTCCGCGCCGGCGGCCTGGGGCTGGGCCTGCACGGCTTGGGCCTTCCGGGCTTGCTCCGCGCACGTGAAGCGGCCGCCACGAGGCCGGCGTTTGCCCCCACCTTCGGCCGCGCGAAGGCGTGCATCCTGCTCTTCATGTGGGGCGGCCCCGCGCAGCAGGAGACCTGGGACCTCAAGCCCGACGCCCCCGAGCAGGTCCGCGGCGAGTTCCGGCCGATTGCGACCAACGTGCCTGGCCTGACGATCTCCGAACACTTCCCGGCGCTGGCGACCAGGGCAGACCGCCTGGCCGTGATCCGCTCGATGCACCACGCCGACGTCAACCACCTGACGGCAACCCACGAGCTGCTGACCGGCCGTCCCTCTCCACGCGGCGACGCCGCGCCCCTGGCCGAAGACTGGCCGCATTTCGGCGCAGTGCTCGCCCGGCTAAACGGCGGTCGCGAGCGCACAGCCTTGCCCCCGTTTGTGCAGATGCGGCCGACGGTGCCCGAGGGCGCGCCCCGGTTCGTCGAGTCGAGCCACGGCCAGGGGGCCGGCTGGCTGGGGTCGTCATTGAACCCCCTGACCCTCGACGACGACCCGAACCGCGCCGGTTTCCGACCCGAGGCCACGCTGGGGGCGCTCAGCCTCCCTGATGGGCTCCCGCTCGGCCGGCTCGAAGACCGCCGGCGATTGCTCGAGGCCGTTGACGCCCAGGCCCGCGGGCTCGGCCGCGCGGCACAGGTCGCCGCGCTCGACGCTCATTTTGCCCGCGCCTGCAGTCTCCTGACCGACCGCCGCGCGCTGGAAGCCTTCGACCTCGATCGCGAAGACCCCAAGACACGGGACCGATACGGGCGACATCCCCACGGCCAGACCGTGCTCATGGCCCGCCGGCTGGTCGAGGCGGGCGTGCCGATCGTGACCGTGTTCTGGCCCAACGACGGGATCACCAACGTCAGCGTCTACTGGGACACCCACAACCGCAACTTCGTCGACCTCAAAACCCGCCTGATGCCCCCTGCTGATCAAGCCTTCAGCGCCCTGCTCGACGACCTTGACGCGCGGGGCCTGCTCGACTCGACGCTCCTGGTCTGGACGGGCGAGTTCGGCCGGACGCCCCGCGTGGGCCAGTCGGTCGTCGGCGGCGCGGGTGCGGGCCGAGACGGCCGCGACCACTGGCCGCACTGTTTCTCCTCGGTTCTCGCCGGCGCGGGGATCAAGGGGGGCACAACCTTCGGCGCCAGCGACCGCTGGGCCGCCTACCCCGCGCGCGACCCCGTCACCCCGGCCGACCTCGCCGCGACGGTCTATCACCTCCTCGGCGTCGACCCCGCTCAGGAGCTGGTCGACCCACTCGGCCGGCCTCTCCGCCTCTGCGCCGGGGACCCGATCGGAGGCGTTCTCGCCTGAAGATGGAGTCGTGCCCGGCACCAATGGAACAGCACGGTGGATCGGATAACCCTCGGAGGCTGGCAAATCCGATACGACCCTGAAGCGACGCGCAGGGCATTCCTCGCCCGCGGATCGGGCTATCCCGAGGTGTGCGGGTGTCTCGAATGCCGCAACTACGCCGCTGCCAGGGGTACGACCTACCGGGGAGCGACCCTCGAACTCCTCGATCGGTTCGGCATCGACCCGTCCCGCGAAGCCGAGGTATTCGCCACCGGCCAAGTCGAGTCAGGGCTGTATGTCTATGAGGGCTGGTTCCATTTTGTCGGCGTGGTCGATGTCGCGTCGGACCCGTTCACCACACCAGACCCCGATCACGGCACGCTGTTCGGGCTGTTCTTCACGGCTGGTGGCGCCCTGATGCCCGATACGTTCAAGGGGCTCGACGTCGTCCAGCTTGATTTCCGGGCGAAGGTGCCGTGGGTACTTGATGTCCCTCGCGAGCATCATCGGATGACGTACGAGCAACCGCCGACCTGATCCGTCGGCGCATTTTCTGGCTGAAAGGAGGCGAGCAGAGCACCAGCAGCGCCGCTCGAACTACTCGCCACGAGAGACCACGGCCAGCGGGAGAGGCGTGGCGCAGCCAACTACTGGCTCCCTCCCCTCTGTGTAAGGGCCTGGGTGGACTGATGAAAGGCTGGGCTTGTAACGGTCACGCGGTCATGCTGTTTTCATTGACGAACGAGGCAACCCCGAAACAGCGGCGGTCTTCGTTGGAGTCCCGCCTTCAGGGGCGCTACGAGGCCCTGATGCCGCCTAAAGGCGGGACTCCAACAGAACGAAGCGCAACAAGAGCCAGCCGGGTCGAGGGCTCTTACGGGCTTGACCAAGCCCGGCTTTTCATCAGCCCAGCCTCGCCCTCCCGAACACAATCCGTCGTTGTCGGGAATTGGGCTCAAATCAAACGTCGGTCACACCCCCGCGGCCCAGGGCTCAACGGCGAATCCTCGCCGTTGGCAGTGCCTTCAGAAGCTCTTGCTCACCGGCGTCGGTGACCGCGGTCTTGAAGAGATTCAAAGCCCGGAGGCTGGTCAATCCCTTCATAGGTAGCTCCACCAGGGGCGTCTCTTGAGCGTGTCCATGCCACCGGCATCGAACGCAGGCGCCCTCTGTCGAGGGGTTGGCGGGGCGGGAGCGTCCTCGAAGACGAGCGTCGTCGGTGTGTCGACGTCCCTCAGAAGCTGGTGGGACGACTCGAGGTTGGGATACAATCCAGCAAGTGGAACGACGACCCCGAGACGGAGCGAATGACATGGACCGACACACCGGCAAGTTCGCGGCGCTCCTCATCCTCGCCCTCGGGCCGCTCGGAGCAAGCCAAGCCCTCGGGCAGCAGGTCAAGTTGATGGAGCGCGCGCCCGACCCGCACGGCAGCCCCCGGCCGGCTCGCCAGGCGCGGGACGTGCCGCTGCGGACGAGCATCTACCTCGAGCTGGGAATGCCCCCGAAGGCCAAGGTGCGGGACGTGAGCCCCGACTCCGTGGCCGTCCGCCTGCAGCCGGAGGGGGGCGAGGTCGTCGAGCTACTCCGGCCGGGCCGGCTCTTCGCCGAGGGCAGCTCGGGATGGCTGCGGCCGAAACAAGACCTCTCCGGTTTCGGATCTCTGGCCGTCTACATCGAGCCCGCCGCCCCGCTCAAGCCCTCGACGAGCTACACGGTGCACGTGTCGGCTGGCCCGGCGAGCGGGGCCGGACGACCCGAGGACGCGGGGACCTGGAGCTTCACCACCGAGGCGGCCCCCTCGGTCCATGCACTCGAGTTCCCGCTCGACCTGGGGACCGATCCGGTCCGGTGGCACGGCCAGTTCTTCTCGGGCCTGTGCAACGTCATCTTCTGCAGCCAGGCGGCGAACTACGGGCCGACGTACGAACTGATGGCCGAGGCCCGCAAGCGGCATCCCCGCGCCTGGAGCTACCAGCGCGACTTCTGGCTGACGGGCACCGACTTCCGGCCGCCCTCGTTCTTTCCCGTCAACCTGCCCAACATCGTCCGGGAGCGCGAGACGCGCCGGATCGCCGCGATGGAGCCGCGCCAGGGCGGCGTCCTGCTCCGCGTGGAGGACGTCTTCGACCACCGGCAGTACGGCATCCCCACCGGCCGGCCCATGGCCGAGGATTATCATCCGGGCGACGAGGTCTTGATCGCCGACGGAGTCCACGACGCCCGCACCAAGGTCCTCGCCGCCGACAGTGCGGCCGGCACAGTCACGGTCGCCCCCGTCGCGACCCCGGCCGGCGGGTGGAAGATCGCCTATGAAGGGCCGCTCCCCGATCGGGAGGACCCCGACGCGCCGGGGCTGTTCCCACCGGGCGGATGCTACCTCCGCAAGTACGCGCCCCACGGCACGTCGTGTTACTACTGGGGGCGGCTCGACAAGGAGTGGGACCTGGCCCACCGCCGGTACGGCCGGCGCCTGATGGTCAACTTCGCCGATGCCCCCGGGGACCTCGCCCGCGACGGCCGGAGCTGGACCACCGTCAAGGACTATGCCCAGTGGCATGAGGTCGCCCGCACGATCGCCGGCCACGTGATCGACCGCTACGGCGCGAGCGCTCTCGGCTTCACCTGGAGCATCTTCAACGAGCCCGACCTGGGTCCGATGTTCTGGCGGGCCGACTGGGATGAGCTCCAGAAGTTCTACGACTATGCGACCGACGCGATCCTGCGGGCCTTCGAGGATCGCGGCCACGACTCGACCAAGGTGTTCATCGGTGGCCTGGAGCTGGGCGGCATCTTCGGCACGAACCTGAGGCTCCGCGAGTTCCTCGCCCACTGCTCGCCCCGCGCCCAGGCCAAGGGTGCTTCGCCGAAGAACGCCGCGGTGGTCGACCGCCGGCTCGACGGCAAACGGTCGCGGCGGGTCGAGACGCTCTGTCGCGAGCACGGGGGCAAGGGGAGCCCCTGCGACTTCATCTCGATCCACGCATACAGCCGCTCGGAAATGATGGCCGCCAAGCTGATCCGGGCCAAGGAAGAGGCGCTCGAGATCGACCCGGACTATTACCGGGCGCTCTGGGTCAACTCGCACGAGTCGTGCCCCGACTGGATGCCGCCCCCCGACCTGGCGGCGGCCGACGCCTATCTGGGCAACGGCTACTTCCCGACCTGGTGCGCCGACGTCGTGCATCGCCAGCTCCTTCGGGCCGCTCGCGACCCCCGCTACGCGTATGGCGAGACAATCCTGACCGTCTGGCCGCCGCCTGCGAACTTCGCGGGTCTGAATGCCGTGACGCGTGTCATCCATTGCGACGACGACGGGGACGGCCGGGGCGACCGGACTTTGACCGTCCCGATGCCGATCTTCCACGCCCTGGGGATGCTCTCGGATCTGGGCGATCGTTACTGGGTGCTGGCGGAGCGGAAGGCCGGCGGCCACGTGACCAGCGGCTTCGCTTCTCGCGACGATCGGGGAGTCGTCCGGATCCTGCTCTACGCCCACCACGCACAGGACACGCAGTCGCGCTCGGAGGCCTCCTTCGACGTCACGCTCGACGTCGACGGGCTCGGTTGGGCTGGGCCTGCCCAGGTCGAGGAATATCGCTTCGATCGGGACCACAACTCCCTGTTCCGGCTGGCCCGGGCGCTGCGGGACCGGCCTGCCGCGGGCGGCCCGCCCAATGCCGCTCGCCTTGCGGCGGTGACGCGGGCCCTGGAAGGCGGCGATCCGGCGGCCCAGCGTAAAGCCCTCGGGACGCTGCGGGAACTCGACGCCGTGACCCGGCAGGCCGCTCTGGCGGTGGTCCTGAAGCTGGCCGGGCAGGCTGCGGACCAGGGGGTGCGCGAGGCGGCCCAGGCTGTGATCAGGATCGCTTTCGGCCCCGTGGCCTACCCCCGAGCCGCGGTCGAGGAAATCCGCGAGAAGTCCGTGTGTCGTCCGACCGGCTCAACGCTGCGTTCACGGCAAGCCGACGGCCATCTGCGGCTCACGGCTCGCGTGGCGTCCAACGGCTGCAATTTCCTGGTCATTCGGCAGGATGAAAGGCAACGGAAGGGTGACGGGCCAGACCGATGAACGACTGCGAATGCCCCCAGACGCATGGAAGTTTGCCACTTCCGTTGCGAACTGACGCTCCTTATTCCCCCGTCGTCATGCAACGCTCAGCATCTGTGAGTCGAAGACGGTGGTCAGGATCTTCATAGACATGAGAAGGCGCAATCTGCTCATCGCCCTAGGCATTCTATCGCTGCTTATGACCGGCGTCGTGTGGCTCGCTCCCCGCACAATCTACTATCTCAAGCGCGCCGACTATCACGCGCGCATGGAGGCTTCTCATCGCGCCAAGCGGGAGGAAATACGGTTGCGACTGCTCCAGGATCCCAGGGACGAATGGTTAGAGTACCGAGAAGCGGACGAAGCGGAAATCGCCTCGGATCACGCTCGGTTGAAGCGACAATACCGCCGAGCTGCGTTCTTTTTTTGGCACAGAGTGCCGCGTAACCTGCCCTTGCCCTACCCATGGAATCAAGAGAGAGATCGCAAGGTTTTGGAAGCAGCGCTGCTGCAGGAAATGGACGAATCGTATACGGGCAATCGTCAGCGCGATCATGAACCGCCCCTCAAGCTTGTCGTCGTTGATCAATGCGCGTCGCTTGAGCCCGAAGACGTATGGGGTGTACAGGAGCTTCTCTCAGAGCAGGGCTTTCCAACGGAAATGGTGGCCGACCTGAAGCGTCATAACCGGAAAGCATGTGAATCGCTTGCGGAATTAAAACTCGACCGCCGACGGATCGTCGTTGATGACCTGCGAGAACTCCATAGGGATGCCATTGCGAAATACCCGGACGCTGAGGCAATCGGCAAAGTAACTCTCCCGGGATACTCTCGGGACCGGAAGCTCGCCCTGGTTCTGCTTGAAGATTTTCTTAACCCGCACGGATCGTCGGGAGCCGTCTGCGTACTCGTCAACTCAGGAGTGCGATGGCGGGTGCTCTGGTCCTACTGCCACGGGCATGAGTAAGGCACGGATAGCGGTGCTGGGAAGCAACTCGGCCGTGGCGGTGGCTGGCGTTCCCCTCTTGCTTCGCCGCCTAGATACATGCATATTGACGGTTTGCCACGCAACCTGTACATTCGTATAGACACTTTGCGGGAAGAGTCTGAGGCAACCGGGTGACTGCTCTCATCATCTTCAACCGTTGTGTTGAGGCGATCAGAAATGGATCGCTGATCGAGCGCGTGAGCACTACAGACAAAGAGTTCCACTTCCAAAACTGGTTCAAGGCCAGGCTGCAAGAGATGGCCCTCAACTTCGAGGTCGGCGGAAGAATAACATGCGCCTGATCGAAACAGATGCATTCCCGTTCGAGTTCCTCTCCCGGCTCGCGGAGCGCGAAAGTTGGCGGAAGGAAATCCACCGCCCAATTTACCACGTCCACAAATGGTGGGCAAAGCGCCTCGGATCGGTGTTTCGCGGCATCCTGCTGGGCACTATGCTGCCCGAGGAACACGATCTCCCAAAGGCGTTTTATCAAAATCATCACTTCAAGAGCGTCACCGTATTTGACCCGTTTATGGGTTCCGGCACCACGATCGGCGAAGCCCACAAGCTCGGTATGACCGCACTGGGCCGCGACATCAATCCCGTTGCCGTTGAATCCGTGTGCACGGCCCTCGGCCCGCTGGACCAGCACGACCTCAAGCAGGCATTCCATCGGTTGTCGGATGGAGTAGGGCAACGAATCCGTGCCTTATACCGCTCGAAAGACGCGAAGGGCAGCACTTGCGACGTGCTCTACTTCTTTTGGGTGATGCAGGTGCACTGCCTCAAATGCCAGAATTCCGTTGATCTTTTCCCCTCCTGGATCATCGCCAGAAACGCTTACCCCCAGCGGAAACCGGAGGTGCAAATTCTCTGCCCTTCGTGCGGGGACATTTTTCCGGGCCTTCACGGTCACGAGATGGCCAACTGCCGCACTTGCGGCATGCAAATCAAGCCCGAGCATGGCCCAGCAAAAGGAGCTAATGCAACCTGCCACCACTGTCATCACAAATTCACAATCTTGGATGCCGTAGCGGCCGACGGTGTTCGGCCCATATTCCGCCTTTACGGCAAGCTGGTCCTCACCCGGGACGGAGCCAAGGAGTATCTGCCCACCACGCCCGAGGATCAGGCTGGATACCACGCCTGCTCAGCCACACTCCGCGAGAAACTCCAACGGGGTCAAATTCTATTGCCCACCCTCGCGTTAGAAAACGGCCACAACACACGCCAGGCCATGAGTTACGCCTTCACGGCTTGGCGGGACTTTTTCAATGACAGGCAGCTTCTCGCCCTAGGCTGTCTCCACAGGGCAATTACCGAGATTGTCGACGCATCGACCCGGAAAGCCCTGCTCACGCTGTTTTCCGGTGTCCTTGAGTTCAATAACATGTTTGCATCTTATAAAGGCGAGGGAACCGGTGCGGTCCGCCACATGTTCTCGCACCACATTCTTAAGCCCGAACGGACTCCCATCGAGGCGAACGTGTGGGGCACCCCGAAAAGCTCGGGGGCGTTTTCCAATCTATTCCGCAGCCGCCTCCTGCGGGCGATCGAGTACCGCCTCGCTCCGACGGAGGTCAACGGCACCGCCACTGCAAAAGGCCGTGTGTGTGCCGGACCTTTCTCTGGCGAGATCGAAATGCAATGGCCGACTAACGGCGGGTTTGCAGAACGAGCCACTTACCTATCATGCGGCGACTCCGCACATACTGGATTGCCTGACCAGTGCCTTGACCTCATCGTCACCGATCCGCCCTTCTTCGATAACGTCCACTACTCAGAACTCGCAGATTTCTTCCACGCCTGGCGGCAGTTGACGTGTTCTGGCACAGACGGAACAACGACCACACGCAGTCTTGCGGAGGTTCAAGACGCGGACGCAGACAGCTTCGCAGCCAAGCTGCGAGCTGTCTTCCGCGAATGCCGACGCGCTCTGAAAGACGACGGCCTGCTCGTCTTCACGTATCATCATTCCCGCGATGAGGGGTGGACGGCCTTGGCCGAAGCCATCCTGGGAGCGGGTTTCGCCGTGGTCAACTCACAGCCTGTCAAGGCTGAGATGTCGGTTGCCGCCCCCAAATCTCAGGCCAAGGAGCCAATCCAGCTAGACATCATCATCGTGTGCCGGAAGGAAAGCATGGCTCCCACACACCGGCCCACCGTGATCCAGGCGATCGCGTCTGCAAGGGCCAAGCTTGGACGGCTGCGAGCAGCCGGGTTCTCGCTCTCCCGCAACGACCGCAAGATTGTGATCTTCGGCCAGCTACTAACGACGCTCAGGTCTCCTGCTGAAGCGGCCCATTTCGCCATTCACGTGGATACCGAGTTTGCGGTTGGCGAGCCCGCCATACCAGCCCTCAGGCCACCGGCACAATTACATTTGTTCGATTGACACCTACTGGGTGTCTGGAGATCGTTCCCATGGGATGACGAACGAACGGAAAACGGGCGGGCCCGATATTGGCTCAATCCATTGAGCTTCGACCCGCCCATCTTCGCATAAGCGGACCTGTCCCGCTTTTTCGCCTAACGATTTCGGAGCAAGAATGACGAAGGACTGGTCCGCCGACCTGGCCGCGCTCGTGCCGGGATTCTTGAGTAGAGTGAAGAGACGATATGAGCCTCCCGCAACGGCATGTCGAGTCGATGCCGTGCGTCGATCGCCGGATCGTGTTACGATGTCATTAGGAGTCAAGGAGAACGCACCAGGAAGCGGGTTGAGTCATGATGAGAGTTGAGACTTCGCGGTGGCTCGCGGTGCGGTCCGTGAGGCCCGACGCCGGCGGCTGAAGTACGGACGAGAACACGCTGGAACCGGGCCCAGAATGACGAGGGTCTAATGGACAAGCAACGACCGATTTTCACGAATCAGCGTGGTAACAATCCTGACAAAGGCGCCGGCAAGGGCGTGCTCGTCATCGGCGCGGGGATCAGCGGCCTCACAAGCGCTCTCTGCCTGAGGCAAGAGGGATTTGAGGTCACCGTGATCGCGGAGCTGTTTGCCCCGCGGGTCACATCGGTCGTGGCCGGGGCCCTCTGGGAATGGCCCCCCGCTGTCTGTGGCCACCATCACGACCTGGTCTCTCTCGCTCGCTCCAAGCCCTGGTGCGAGACATCCTACGAGATCTTCGCGGACCTGGCAGGCGACCCGGCCACGGGAGTCTTCTTCAGGCCCGTGACCTTTTACTTCAAGCGGCCGATCGCGGAAGACCGGTGGCAACGCGAGAAAATGGCCGAGCTTGCGGGCAAGGTGCGGCAGTTCAAGCATGATCCCTCCCTGATCCCGGCAAACGGCATCAACCCCGAGCTTGGCCTGTGCGACGCTTACACTCACCTGGCACCGATGGTCGACACCGATGTGTACATGCACTGGCTGCTCGGCGAGGTCCGGAGAGCCGGCTGCCGGATCATCCAGCGCAGGCTCGCCGGTTCGCTGCGAGAGCAGGAGGAGGCGCTCGAGCGAGAGTATGGCGTCGACGCCATCGTCAATTGCACCGGCCTGGGTGCGGTGGAACTGACCGGTGAGCCCATGCATCCGCTCCGAGGCGCCTTGATCCGTGTCCGGAACGACGGCGGCAGCATGCCGCGGGTCACCCAGGCGCACTGCGTCTCCCACGATGGCTCGAGCGAGGAGCCGGGCTTCATCTTCATCGTGCCGCGCGGTGAGGACATGCTCATCCTGGGGGGCCTCGCCGAACCCGACGAGTGGGGCCTGGACATCGGCCTGCACAATTACGAGCCGATCCGCGCGATGCACCGGCGCTGCCTCGAGTTCATGCCGGCCCTGAAGAACGCCGAGATCGACGCGGCCGAGCCGGTGCGCGTCGGCCTGAGGCCGTTCCGCAGCCCGAGCGTCCGCCTCGAGCCGGAGGCGGGCACGCGCATCGTCCACAACTACGGCCACGGCGGGTCGGGTGTCACCTTCTCCTGGGGGTGCGCCCTCGAAGTCGTCGAGCAGGTCGGGGAGCTCGTGTTGCAGACGCCCGCGAGCTTGAACACATTGCCCGCCCAGTCGAGCGGAGAGAAGCATGAACGACGGTAAGCACTGCCCAGCCTGCGGCAAGGACATCGGCATCTGGCCGATATTCTCGGCGGGGCTGCCGAACCGGATCTGGTGCCCGCACCGCAAGGCCCGGTTGTGCTATCGGGGCGTCGTGAGGCTGTCTTTGGCCCTGGTTATCATAGCGGTGGCGCTAGCGACCGCCCCGGCCTACGCGACCATCGGATTTCCCCCCGACCGTTCCTTCCCGCTGCGACTCGCAGCTTTCGGCGTGACCTTGCTGGCCCTGTGGATGCCGGTCGAGCTCGCGGTTGCTCTTTACCTGCGGAGCAACAAGGTCCTCAGCAGAGTTGGCGCGGCGTATTAGTCACGGCTCTCAAACACGACCTGATTGATCCGGGAAGAAGCCCCACCCAGATGATCGAGCTCCGGGGAGTCTCGAAGTCGTATGCCGGCTCGGCCGTCCTCGCCGAGCTCGACCTCACGATCGCGCCGGGGTCGACGACGGTCTTGATCGGGCCCAGCGGCTGCGGAAAGTCCACGCTCCTCCGCTTGATGATCGGCCTCATCCGGCCCGACTCCGGCTCGGTCACGGTCGACGGCACCGAGCTGACTAAAGCGACCGTGCTCCAAGTCCGGCGGAGGCTGGGTTACGTCATCCAGGATGGCGGTCTCTTCCCGCACTTGAGCGCCCGGGATAACGTGATCTTGATGGCGCGCTATCTTGGCTGGGACTCGGGCAGGCTCGAGACCCGGCTCGCCGAGCTCGCGGAATTGACGCGGTTTCCGATCGACGGCCTCGACCGCTTCCCGGCACAGCTCTCGGGCGGCCAGCGGCAGCGCGTCAGCCTGATGCGGGCCTTGATGCTCGAGCCCAAGGTCGTTTTACTGGACGAGCCCTTGGCCGCGCTCGATCCCATCGTCCGCGCCGAGCTTCAGACCGACCTTCGCGCGATCTTCCGTTCCCTGGAGAAGACCGTCGTCATGGTGACGCACGACCTCGCCGAAGCTGGATGGTTTGGCAACGAGATCCTCCTGATCCGCGACGGCCGGATCGTCCAGCGCGGCCCGCTCGGGGCGTTGATCGATGAGCCGGCTGAACCCTTCGTCACCCAGTTCGTCAGCGCGCAGCGTCAGGTCCTCGGGATCGAGGCGGGGGGTGCTCGATGACGCCCGGCACCGGCATCCTGCTCGCGCTGGCGATCGTGACCAATGACGCCGAGCCGGCCGTACGGGTCGGATCGAAGACGTTTACCGAGTCGGTGATCCTGGGCGAGATCGGTCAGCTCTTGATTCGCGAGGCGGGCGTTCCGGTCTTGCACCGTCGCGAGCTGGGAGGAACGCAGGTCCTCTTCCACGCTCTCGAGGCCAACGAGCTCGACGTCTATCCCGAGTACACCGGCACGATCTCGGGCGAGATCCTGGCGGGGAAGAACATCCAGGGCGATCAAGCCCTCCGCGCGGCCCTGGCCGGGCGTGGCGTGGGGATGAGCCGGCCACTCGGGTTCAACGACACGTATGCGATCGGGATGCGCGAGACGGTCGCGTCGCGGCTCGGTCTGGTGAATCTTTCCGACCTCAGGCGTCATCCGGGCCTCAAATTCGGGTTCAGCAACGAGTTCATGGAGCGGGCCGACGGCTGGCCCGGCCTGCGGGCCCGCTATAATCTGCCGCAGCGCGACGTGCGCGGGCTCGACCATGACCTCGCCTATCGGGCCATCGCCAGCGAGGAGATCCAGGCCACCGACCTCTACACCACCGACGCCGAGATCAAGGCATACCGCTTGCGGTTGCTCCGCGACGACCTTGAATTCTTCCCGTCTTATGAGTGCGTCTGGCTCTACCGGTCTGACCTGCCGGCGCGGAGTAGGGCGGCCTTCGCCGCGCTGGCTCACCTGGAAGGGCGGATCACCGCGGCGGAGATGACCGCGCTCAATGCGCGGGCCAAGATCGATCGCATTCCGGAAGAACGGGTGGCGGCCGCCTTCGTCTCGAAAGAGTTCGGGATCGAGGCCAACGTCCGCCCGGAGACGTTTCTTGGGAAGCTTCTCCGCCGGCTGGGCGAACATCTCGCGTTGGTTTCGATCTCGCTGGCGGCGGGGATCATCGTGGCGATCCCCCTGGGCGTCGTGGCGGTACGTCGTCCCCGGCTGGGCGCGATGATCGTGGGCGCGGCCGGAGTGATCCAGACCATTCCTTCGCTCGCGCTCTTGGTGTTCATGATCCCCTGGCTCGGGATCGGGGCCAAGCCTGCCCTGGTCGCGCTTTTCCTGTACAGTCTGCTGCCGATCGTGCGGAACACGACGACGGGCCTGCGCGACATTCCGGGCTCGCTCCGCGAATCGGCCGAGGCCCTGGGCTTGCCTCCCCGCGCGCGGCTGCTTCGCATCGAGCTGCCGCTGGCCTCACGGGCGATCCTCGCGGGGATCAAGACGGCCGCCGTCATCAACGTCGGGACGGCCACCATCGGCGCCCTGATCGGCGCCGGCGGCTTCGGCCAGCCGATCCTCACGGGGATCCGCCGCGACGATCTCTCGATGATCCTCCTCGAAGGCGCGATCCCCTCCGCCCTGCTCGCGCTGGCCGTCCAGGGGGCGTTCGACCTCGCCGAGCGGTTCCTGGTGCCCAGGGGACTGAGGCTTTAGACAACAATCAGATACTGGACCGCGAAGTACCTCATCGGATCCAGCCACTGCCGGACCAGCGTGAAACCGGCCCGCGACGTCATGCGGCCGAAGTGCTCGAGCGTATATTTGTGAGAGTACTCGGTGTGGATGGTCTCGCCTTCGTCGAACCCAAACTCGAGCCCGGCGATCTGGACGAGCTGGGCCGAGCGGCTGACGAGATGGATCTCGACGCGCTCCTTCTCCCGGACGTAGGTGGCGCGGTGTGCGAACGCCTCGAGGTCGAAGTCGGCGTCGAGCTCGCGATTGATGCGGGCCAGGAGATTGAGGTTGAAAGCCGCAGTGACCCCGCCATTGTCGTTGTAGGCGGGCCAAACAATGGACTCGTGCTTATCGAGGTCGAAGCCGACCAGTAGCCCGCCGCCGTCGCCGGCCAGGCGAGCGATCGCGCGGAGCAGACGAACGGCCGCGCGTGGGCTGAAGTTGCCGATCGTCGAGCCCGGGAAGTAAACCACGCGGCGCGCTCTCGGTAGGCCGGTGGGGGGGAGCGACAAGGGCGCCGTGAAATCGGCGTGGACGGGAAGGACGAGAAGCCCGGGGAAACGCTCCGCCAGGGCCAGTGCCGATTGCTCGATCGGTTCGCGCGCGACGTCGATCGGCACGTAAGCCCGGGGCGCTCGAACCTGATCGAGCAGCAGGCGCGTCTTGATCCCGCTGCCGCTGCCGAACTCGATCAGCTCGCAATCCTCGCCGATCGCCGCGGCCATCTCGGGGGCGTGCGCCCGCAGGATCGCCAGCTCGGTCCGGGTGAGATAATACTCGTCGAGCTCGCAGATCTCGTCAAAGAGCGCGGAGCCGATCGCATCGTAGAAATACTTGCAAGGGATTTCCTTTTGAGGACGACAGAGGCCGTGGACCACATCGTTCATGAATTGCCCGCGCCACGTGATCGGCTGGTCGTGGCGGGAAATCGTGGCAACGGGTGGTGTCATTCGTCTTTCGCCAGTCGGATGCCAGTAAATTGCCAGCGGGACTCGGGTGGGAAGAAGTTGCGGTAGGTGGCCCGGATGTGGGTTGCCGGTGTCGCGCACGAGCCGCCGCGAAGCACTTGCTGATTGCACATGAATTTCGCATTGTACTCACCCAGCGCCCCCGCCATTGGCCGCGAGCCCGGATAGGGAACGTATGGACTTTGGGTCCACTCCCAGGCATCGCCGAAACATTGAGCAATTCCAGTGCCGTCCTCGGCGGCCCGAGGGTGGAATCGGCCCGCTTCGAGGAGGTTTCCGTCCCGTTCGAGCGGGCCGGCGGCCGATTCCCACTCCGCTTCGGTGGGCAAGCGAGCGCCAGCCCAGCGGGCAAAGGCGTCGGCCTCGTAATAGCTCACATGACAGACCGGCTCCGCCTCCGCGATGCGACGGAGCCCGCCCAAGGTGAAGACCCACCAGTCTCCGTCGATCCGCTCCCAGTAGAGCGGGGCCTCCCATTGCCGCGATCTCACGAGGTTCCACCCGTCAGAGAGCCAGAGCTCGGGCCGGCGGTAGCCCCCGTCCTGGATGAAGGCGAGGAACTCGCCGCTGGTCACCAGGCGCGAGCCGAGCAGAAACGGTTCCAGATAGACGCGATGGCGGGGACCTTCGTTATCGAAAGCGAACCCTTCTCCGCCGGCATGGCCCAGCCATTTGACTCCGCCGGCGAACGGCCGCCACTCCATCGGCCGCGCCACGGCGCCGGCCGGCCTTGCCACGCCCGCGCGGTAGGGTGACCGCAGTGGGTTTTGCGCCAGGGCGTGCTTGATGTCCGTCAGGATCAGCTCCTGATGCTGTTGCTCGTGGTTGAGCCCCAGCTCGATCACGCCGGCGACCGGGGCAGGGGGTGCCTGCCCGTTCGCTTCAAGATAACCGTGCATCGCATGATCGACAGCGCGGCGGTAGGTGTAAACCTCCTCGAGAGTGGGCCTGGTGATCAGGCCACGATCAGGCCGCGCCAGACGGTCGCCGACGGCGTTGTAATAGGAATTGAAGAGATAGTTGAACGAGGGATGGAAAACCTGGTAGCCGGAGGCGTGGGGCGCGAGGACGAACGTCTCGAAGAACCAGGACGTGTGTGCCAGGTGCCACTTGACCGGGCTGGCGTCAGGCATCGACTGGACCTGACAATCCTCGGGGCCCAGCGGCTGGGCGAGGCGTTCGGTCAGCTTCCGCACAGCCAGGTAGCTCGAGCCCAAACCATCGCGGGTGGGCGATGGCTCCTTCACCGCGCGCGGGCCCGATCTTGCATCCGACTCGTTGCGCGTGGGCACCAGGGCCTCTCCCCAGGTTGACTCGGCATGCGGGTTCGTCGACCCAAGCCTGGCTTGTTAGTTTGCACAACATGCGTATCCTGTGCAAGGCCCCTGATCCTGCGCGGTTCAGGCGTGAGGATGCGACCGTCCACGATGCATGCGTCACTTTGATCCACGGGACGGCTTGCGCGTGGCGAAGACGAATTCGGTGATCTGTTCGATATCGATCATCGCCACTTCCTCGCCCTTGATGCCAACGATCACGGTGTGGCCGCCGGGCGACTGCCAGACGGTCTCCGGATGAGTGACGGGATACCTTTCTCCGCTGGCCGTGTGGATCACGAACGGCTTGAACGGGCGGAGCCGGTGGGCGTTACGGAATTGCGCAACGTTCACGGGCCGTGCTCCGCGGGCCAAGAGAGGGCGGTGGAATCGCCCGTAGCGGTTCTCGTCTTTGTTTAATCGTACAGGAAGCACGTCCCGTCTGCTAGTGACCGCATGCAGGCTGAGCGCGGGTCTCCCAGCCCCGCCTGGCGACGGACCGAAGATCTCCCGAGGCGGTCAATCATGCTGGCGTTTGGAGCCGGGCTTTCACCCTCGTAGCTGATTTGGTTCGGACTCATCCGACTCCAACCAGCCCCATCTTCACACCCCGCTTCCTGCGAAGAGGGTGACGAGTCAAGGTTTCAATACCAGATCGGCTTCGTGATCGCTCAGGACTCCCTGCGGTCAGCCGCTCGACCGCTTCCAGGTGTAAGGTCTACCCCAACCACGGCTGATCTCTTAAGATCCCTCATGACCAGAGGACGGCCTGATCCTCATGGACGCGGGATCCGATATCTGCCTCGCGCTCGCCTGGAGTGATCCACATGGTAACTGCTCCCGCCCAGCTTACCGCGAAACTCTTCCTGATCCAGGTGGATGGGGCTTACCTGGTCTACGCCCCGTTACGGCAGGCCGCGTTCCTGGCCAACGCAGCAGTCGTCAACTGCCTGGCCGACTTGCAGGAAGGCGGGTTGGACCCGTGACAACCCGGCCAAGAGGATCTGGTTGAGTTCCTACGCCGGCTAGAGATCGTCGACGGCGGTGAGGAGAGCCTGCCGATCACGACGTTCTCTGGTGATCCAAAGCCGACTGCGGTCACGCTCTTCCTGACCACAGCCTGTAACCTCCGCTGCACCTACTGCTACGCGTCGGCCGGCGACACCCCGACGCGGGTGATGCCGCTGGAGGTCGCCCAGCGTGGGATCGATTTCGTGATCGCCAACGCCTTGGAACTCGGCAAGAACGCGATTGAAATTGCGTATCACGGCGGCGGCGAGCCGAGCGTCAACTGGAAGACGCTCAGCGGTTCATACGACTACGCGCACAAGAAAGCCGGGGCAGCGGGTCTTGGCGTACATGCCGCGATGGCCAGCAACGGGGTGATGTCGGACGAAAAAATCGACTGGGTGATCGCTCACCTCGACGCCGGCGTCAGCCTTTCGTTCGACGGCCTGCCTGAAGTTCACGACGCCAACCGATTGACGGTCATGGGCCAGGGCTCCTCCGATCAAGTGATTCACACCATCCGTCGATTCGACGCGGCAGGCTATCCTTACGGACTGCGCCTGACCGTCACTCGCGATCACATCCCGCGCATGGAAACGTCGATCCGCTACATCTGCAAGAATTTCCGGCCCCGACGTATCCAGGTCGAGCCCGCGTATCAACTCGGACGCTGGCGGGAGGCCCCGTCGGCCGAGACCGCGGGGTTCATCGCTGGGTTCCGTGCCGCCCAATCAGCGGCCCGCGAATTCGGTCTTCAGATTGAGTTCTCCGCCGCACGCGTCGGCTCGCTTTCGAACCACTTCTGCGGCATCACGCAGGATAGTTTCTGCCTCACGGCCGACGGTAACGTCTCGGCCTGCGACGAGACCTTCCTTGAGGAAAATGAGTGGGCAAAGACCTTCTTCTGCGGCGCGTACGATCGGGAGCAAGAGACCTACCAATTCGACTTGCCCGTGCTCAATAACCTGCGGGGTCAGTCGGTCGAACACCGGGAGTTCTGTCAGGGCCGCTTCGCCAAGTGGACTTGCGGCGGTGATTGCTACCACAAGTCGCTCTCAGTCAACGGCGCGGAGGAGTTCGCCGGCAGCGACCGCTGCCACATCATCCGCGAACTGACCAGAGACCAGATCCTGGACAAGATTCACGAGTCCGGCGGCCTGTTCTGGCACGAGGCCCGCATCGGCGGTTCCCAGTCCCGGGGGAAGGAGGTTCTCTCATGAGCCGATCCAAGCCAGAGTTTCATTTGCAGCGGGTTCACTCCGATGGGACGAGGACCTCATTTGAGGTTTATCCGCTCCACGCCCTGCCGGAGACGTTCGGCCTGACGCGCCGCGGCTTCGTCGGCCTGGGGGTCTCGGCGGCGTCGATCCTGGCCCTCTGCGGCGGTTGCGGGGACGAAGAGCCAGAGAAAGTTGCGACCACACTCAGCCCCCCTTCTCCGGCCGCTCCGCAACCTCCACGGGCCGCACCTCGACCTCCACCGGCCGCGTCTCAACCTGCACCGTCCGGAGACAACAATAAAGGGACACCCGCCAAGACCATTTACGCTCATACTGACGAGGTGCACGCCCTGGCGGTCACACCCGATGGCAAGCTCCTCGCGTCGGCCTCCAAAGACAAGACGGTGAAGCTCTGGTCCCTGCCCGACGGCACACTCAAGACGACCCTGACAGGACACGAGAGCGCGGTGGAAGCCCTGGCGATCACGCGCGACGGCAAGCTCCTCGCGTCGGGGGACTGGGCGGGTATTATCATCCTCTGGGATCTGACAGCGATGAAACGGCGGAGCTATCTCTTCGATCCCAAGGCCAGCAGGACCGATGCCTTCGTTTACAACGTCAAGGACGTCGCCTCGGGAAGGACTCTGAGCTACACGCTCCCCTGCGGGTCCGCGGTCCCTCCCGGGGCCGTCTGCACCTGTAACTGCGTGCTGGGGACATACCGTCCTCCCGCATCGAGTGGAGGCAACGGGACTTATTGCACTTGCAACACGGTCTGCACGTGCATTCCTGTCTGCCAGGCTCATCGCCTACTCCATCCCAGCCCCTTCGTCCGCACGATGGCAGAGCAACTGCTCATGGTCATGGGCGAGCGGGAGTTCCCTTACATGACCTGGGCCGCCGGCCAGGCGGAACCAGCGTTGAAGGCACGAATCGACCGCACCATAAACGCCATCCGCGCCGGGGCGAAGCCCGATCTCGCTTCTGGCCAGCGCTTCGCGCCTGCGTGGCGCGGCTCGACGACCCCGATGAGGTCGTCGGAATCATGGCGGCCCAGATGATCGCCCTACAAGCGAGGGAAGACCCAGACCGGCTGAATCCGGCTCAACGGGAACGAGTCAATGATCTGCTATCCGAGGCGCGGCGCAGGCCGTGGTACGCTCGCGCGGGGCTCGGTATGCCGTAGCGTGCCCTAACCTAACAGATCATCCTCGTCGTCGGAGACGACGACGCCGTTCGGACGGCGTCGACGGCCAAGTGTCGTTTGCTGCCGCATTCGGAACTACCTGGGGTAGACCCAATAGTCGTGTCACCAGCCGCCACTGGGGGCTGCCACTCGTATCTCGCGGGAGTTCAACGAACAGCCTCCGAGGCTTTCGGCCCACTGATTTCCTTCCGCCCGGTGTAGGTGGCCTCACCTTTCGCTGTCAGAAGAGAGTATTCCGGCCGCGGATCCGCGGCGTGGTCGATCGGGAGGGAGGGAATTGGTTTTCAAGGCAGGCAAGGAGGGCGACGAGAAGTGACGGCCGACGATGTCGCGGGTCCTCGACGACCAGGCAGACCGGCGGGGATGCACGGCCCGCACGTGCATGCGATAATACTCTCGTCGCGACGCTCCCCTCGCGACCGGGGCTCCGTGGCCGTGGTCGGTCGTGCCGGAGATGACGTCGTGCCACGGAGCCTCCCCATGGCCGCCGCCGCCGACCGCCATCTGCTCTTCGGCCTGCTCGCACTTCAGAACGGCCTGATCGACCAGGGCGCCTTGGTCGCGGCCTTCCAGGCCTGGACCCGCGACAAAGCGACGGCCCTAGCCGACCACCTCGTCAACAGGGGCGACCTTGACGCCGAGGCCCGCGCCGGCCTCGACGCCATCGTCGCCCTGCACATCAAGAAACACGGAGACGTGGAGCAGAGCCTGGCGGCCGTGCCGGCCAACCGCTCCACACGCGCCAGCCTGGCGGAGCTGGGCGAGCCGGAGATCGAGGCCACCCTCGCACGGGTCGCGCGCGGCAAGAACGGCCCGGCCACCGACCCCGAAGACGATGACCCCGAGCGAACCGGCAGCATTGCCGTGGGTTCGGCCACCAGCGACGGCCAGCGGTTCCGCATCCTCCGGCCTCATGCGCGGGGCGGTCTGGGTGCCGTCTTCGTTGCGCTGGATAGCGAGCTGCATCGGGAGGTGGCGCTGAAGCAGATCCTCGAGAAGCACGCCGCCGACCCCGACAGCCGCCAGCGGTTCGTCGCCGAGGCCGAGATCACCGGCGGGCTGGAGCACCCAGGCGTCGTCCCGGTCTGCGGCCTGGGCACGGATTCCTTCGGGCGCCCTTACTACGCCATGCGGTTCATCAAGGGTGAATCGCTCAAGGAGGCGATCGCGCGGTTCCACGAGGACGAGGCGAAGAAGACCGACCCCGGCCACCGCTCGCTGGAATTGCGCAAGCTTCTCCGCCGCTTCCTCGATGTCTGCAACGCCATCGATTATGCCCACTCCCGGGGGGTGATTCACCGCGACTTGAAGCCGGCGAACATCATCGTGGGCAAATACGGCGAGACGCTGGTGGTGGACTGGGGGCTGGCCAAGGCGGTGGGCCGGGCCGATTCATCGGTCGGAGAGCAGACGCTTGCCCCGTCGTCGGGCGGTTCGTCGGAGACCTTGCCGGGCAGCGCGCTGGGCACGCCGGCCTACATGAGCCCGGAGCAGACGCGGGGCGAGCTGAACCGGCTGGGCCCGCGGTCCGACGTTTACAGCCTGGGCGCCACCCTGTACTGCCTGCTGACCGGCAAGCCGCCGTTCGAGGGTGAGGACATCGGCGTGATCCTGCGAGCCGTGCAGGAGGGGCAATTCGCGCGGCCATCCCAGCACGATTCCGCGCTCGACAAGGCACTGGAGGCCATCTGCCTGAAGGCCATGGCCAAAGAGCCGGAGGACCGCTACGCCACGCCCAGGGCCCTGGCCGACGACCTGGATCGCTGGATGGCCGACGAGCCGGTCACGGCCTGGCGCGAGCCCCTGGCGCGCCGGGCGCGGCGCTGGGCGAAGCGGAACCGCACCGCGGTGACGGCCGCGGCGGTGGCCCTGGTGGCCGGGGTGGTCGGGCTGTCCGCCGTGCTGGCCGTGCAGACCAAGGCCAAGGCCGACCTGACCCGCTCCCAGGCCGCCGTCGAGGCTCGGTACCGCCTGGCCGTCGAGGCGATCAAGACGTTCCACACGGGCGTGAGCGAAGACTTTTTGCTGAAACAAGAGCAGTTCAAGGATGTTCGCGACCGGCTCTTGAAGTCGGCCAGCGATTTCTACGGCAAGCTGGGTGCTTTGCTGGGCAACGAGTCGGACCTGGCTCTGCAGTCCATAATGCCGTTGGACTTGCCGGTGAAAGTCCGGTCGTGGGAATTGACTGTTTACCCACGTAGTCATATTCGACGCTGATTCAGGGTGACCTGGTCGGCGCAAGCTCGAATGTAAACGTCCTCGAAAGGAGGGCTAGCCAACTCGCGGGCCGTAACATGAGCGCGAAATAAGCTCGGAGTGAACTCTGCAGCCTCGAAACGACTAACTTGATCGCAGAACCTGTAACTAGGTGGTGAAGGATAAAACCGAAGAGGAAGCAACAGTCATTTGCACTTTTCGGGGTCACCGGGGTAAGGGAGGCGGCACGCGAGTCCAGTTCAACGGAGTAAATTGGGGAACCTCTGGATTCCCACCTCAAGCCGATTTCCTTGGGTGCAGCAGACTCCGCCGCGAATCCATAAGTGGCGGGGAGGGATTCAGAGGGGCGGATGAGGCCGTAGTAAGCGATGACCCGACGGGACAACATAACCCGATGGCGAGCCAAGGGCCTCTGGATGGACGTGTTGAGTTGCTGGGGATCGTGCCACATTGAACCGAGAGGTTCTCGAACGGGTAATCCCTTCGGGGATCGCGTATTCCTGGGAGCCGCAACTGCGGTGGCGTATAAGACGGTGTCATGGGGCGGATGTGGACGGCACTTACTGACCGTTGCGCAAAGAATGTTAAGTCTTACTTACTCCATCTTCAATCCGGCCTGAGCAAAGAAAGACTGGACCAAACGAGGTTTCTGTCGAAGGCGGCTGATAGCGAGGTGGAACTGTTGGTGTAACTCTTCCAG
>JBIOJM010000053.1:0-39614 GCA_044450785.1 Isosphaerales bacterium | reverse complement strand
GAATACGGCCAGGCTGCGTTCGCGTTCGGGCTTGATCATGTGTCAGTCAGTGGTCCATAGTCCTTGGTCCTTGGTCCTTTGTCAGGCTACGGGGTGTTAGCCGACGCTCGGTGGAAACGCTCCCGTAGTGTCTGTGTATAGCATACGCGAACACGGAACAAGGATAAAGGAAAAGGATGACGGATGACGGATGAGTCGGAAAAAAAGGCATCGGCCGACTGGACTCGGAGAATCTACTTACTGACTAAGGACCAAGGACCAAGGGCCAAGGACTAAGGACCAAGCGAATTGAGCAGCTTGAAGAAGATGACAGCTTTACGTAAAATCCATTTTCTGTGTCGGGTTTATGGAAAAAATGGAATAGATAATCTAGAGTTCGATCAGAATTTTGCGAGCTCTGGGTTCCTGGGAGGTCACTTGAGATGCGCATCTTGACGCCGAAGCGGGTGGCGGTCGCGTTGGGGGTTTTGGTCGCGGGTCTGGGGCTCGCGGGTCGCACTTGGGCAGAGGCCCAGGCGCCTTCCTCGCAAGGGAGTGGGGCAAGCGCATCGGGCCAGACGTTTGAATGCGTACAGGTGCCGGTGACTTACGTTCAGACTCACTACCGCACCGAATGTCGTACGGAGACGGTGCCCGTAACGCGCATGATCCCGGAGGTCGTGAACGAGACCCGGACGGTCACGACCTACGAGCCCAAGCAGGAGATCGTCAACAAACAGATCACCCGCTACGTGTGCGAACCGACGACGGTGGTGCAGAAGTGCTACCGGCCAATCCCGGAGACCAAGAACGTCCAACGTACGATCTATCAGACTCACTGCACCACGGAGATGACCAACAAGGTCATCACTTGCATGGTTCCCGAGTGCGTCACCGAGACGGTTCCGGTCACCACGATGCACCGGGTCGTCGAGCCGCAAGTTTGTACCGTAACACAAAGAGTCCCCGTCACCACGATGGTTCCGGTCGTCAGTTGCGTGCATCAATGCGGACACAAGTGTGTTGGGGGTTGTGGTTTCTGCGGTGGAGCGACGACATGCGTTCGATACACGCCGGTGACGACGTGTTACGAGCAGCAAGTGCAGGTGACGCGTCCGTCGGTCAAGTATGTCCCGGAAACGACTTATGTCCAGCGGACGCGCACGAAGTTCAACCCCGTGCAACGAACCGTCATGGTGCCCGAGGTTCGCGTTCAGAAGATTCCCATCACCGTAACTCAATGCGTCACTTCGGTTCGATTCGAGTCTTATGATGTCAACGTGACCAAGATGGTCCCAAGACCGATCACCGAGACGGTTCCGGTCTGCGTCACCACGATGATACCGCACTCGTGCACGGTGACGGTTCCGACGGTCAAGTGCCGCCCGGTGACGGAGACGGTCACGCGGCAGGTCAGCGTGTGCGTTCCCTATCAGGTGCCGGTCACCGTGATGACTACTCAGATGCGCGCGGTTACACAGAACGCGATGGCACCTGCGGCCGCGCCGGCCGCCTCCGCATCACCCCAGGGCACTCATTGACGGAGAGCATGTCGAAAAAAAAGACCCCGGCCATTGGTCGGCCGGGGTATGAGATTGTCGAGCTTGCGATGGGGACAGAATCGGAATCAAGTCTTCTTCGTCCCGGTAGCGGCCGGAATGGGGGGCGCCGGCGGCGGCTCGTCGACGGCGGGTGACGGAGCCCGGGGAGCCTGCTTGGTGGGAGCGACTGCTGGCGACTTGGAGGGTGCCTGCGGAGCGGCGCTCGGAGCAGGGGTCACCTTGGCGGGCGCTGGCGGAGCGGCCTGCGCCGCGGGCGTTGTCTTGACCGGGGCCGCGGGGGCGTGCGCCGCGGGCGTTGTCTTGGCCGGAGCCTGTGCCGCCGGCATTGCCTTGACCGGGGCCGCGGGGGCTTGCGCCGCGGGCATTGTCTTGGACGGGGCCTTTGCCGCCGGCATCGCCTTGGCCGGGGCAGCGGGAGCCTGAGCCGCGGGCGTTGTCTTGGCCGGAGCCTGTGCCGCCGGCATCGGCTTGGCCGGGGCCGCGGGGGCCTGCGCCGCCGGGACGGTCTTGGCCGGGGCCGCGGGGGCTTGTGCGGCCGGGACAATCTTGCCAGGCGCCTGGGCCGCAGGCAAAGTCTTGACCGGCGCTTGCGCGAATGCGGTTGAGACGACACCCACGCTCAACACCGCCGCTGCGGTCGTTCCAATCAAACGGCTGAACGTCATCGATGCTTACTCCACGTTGGATTCCTGATCATTACAACCATCAAACCGAGATCACCCCGATTGCTGCGATCTCGAATGGTTTGCTCAAGTATACAAGATCAGTGACTGCGAACTTTGGGAATTATGCGAATTCCCAGTAGAATAAAGTGACTTTCTCTCAAGTTCCAGCCCCCACCGCGTTTTTTTTTCAAGAAGAAGTGAGTATAAGGTTGACTGGGGTTGGGCCGGGTCGTCCATAACTCCGTGGGGACGAGTCAGTGCACTCAGGATGGTGGTTATCGGCGATGATTGCGGCGTCGGCTGCCGGCGTCTCCGGCCAGGAGCCTACGTCGAAGAGCGAGCCCCGCCCGCTCGCGCCGAGAGCGAGTGGGGACGTTTCGAAAGCGGGGTCCGCGGGCGCTCCGCGCCCCATTCCAGACGCCTTGAAGTTCGCGAACGGCCTGCTTCGTCAGCGGAAGTACGAGCTGGCGGCCGAGGAATACGAGCGGTTCCTGAAGTCGGGCCCAGGCAGGCAGGACGGGGCCGATGCCCGGTTTGGGCTCGCGAACAGCCGGCTTTACCAAGGGCGCTATCAGGACGCCCGACGTGCCTTCGATGCTTTCCTGAAGGATGTAAACGACGATCCCCGTGGGTTGACGGCGCGCTATCGCATCGGGGAACTATCCTATCTCCTCGGCGACCTTCCCGCCGCCCGGCGGGAGCTTGAGGCTTTTACCGGTATCAAGGTCGACCACCCCGCTCTCGAGACGGCGTGGACCTACCTCGGCGACACTTGCTTCGGGCTGGATGACTTGCCACGCGCGCGGGCAGCTTACGAGCGTTCCCTGGCGGCCTATCCTCAAGGGCGACTGGCAAATCGCGCCCGGTACGGTCTCGCCCGGACGCTCGCCGGGCTGGGCGAGCGGGACCGAGCGCTCGCCATTCTGCAGGATCTGGCCGGGAAAGGCGGACCCGACTGGGTCGACAGGGCCTGGCTGCAGATCGGCTTGATCCGGAAATCGGCCGGCCAGTTCGCCTTGGCCGTGGACGCACTGGGCGCCCTCGAGCTGGCTGCGCCACGGAGCGCGCTTCGACCCGAAGCCCAGCTCCAGCGTGCCCTTGCGCTGGTTCGTCTCGATCGGATCGGCGAGGCCGAGACTCTTTTGCGGGCGCTTGCTGGCAACACGTCCGAGCCGCTGGGCCCGCGGGCCGCACTGGAGCTGGCGACGATCGAGATCGAGCACAATCATCCTGAAGAAGCCTTGACCACGCTCGACGAGGCAATGAAGCGTTTTCCCAAATCGTCCGCGGAACCGGCATTGCTGTTTCGTTCGGCAGAGGCGTTACAGAAGCGGAACCGGCTTGCCGATGCCGAGGCGCGATTTCTGCGTGTGGTCGAAGCCGATCCCCAGGATCCCTGGGCCGACGACGCGATGCAGCGGGCCGCGCAACTGGCACTCGACCGGGGTGATTCCGCGACGGCCCGGCGCCTTGCCGGCTCATTCGCGGGCCGGTTCCCGGCGAGTCCGCTCAGGGCCGAGGTTCGGCTGATCGACGCTCGCGCGGCCGCGCTGGCGGGGAATCCCAAGGAGGCGGTCGCGATCCTCGAGTCCCTGCTCGACCCGCACGTGGACAACCCGAAAGGTAAGGGGCCCGCGCCGATCCCACCGTCGCCGGCTTTGGCACAGGCTGCCCGCTACGACCTGGCCCTGGCTTACCGCGCTCTCGGCCAATCCGCTCGCGCCCTGGCCATTCTCGCCGGCCTGGCCGAGGGATCGAGCGGCCCGATCACGGCTGATGCCCAGTTCCTGATTGGTCAGGCACACCTGGACGCCCGACGCTACGCCCTGGCCGTCACCCCGCTGGAGCAGTACCTGGCCGCCAAGCCCGACGGCGACGTGGCCGACTTCGCACTGGCCCAGCTTGCCACGGCGAGGCTGGCGTTGGGCCAGGCTGACGATGCCTGGATAACCTTGGCCACCCTCGCCAGGCGATTTCCACGTAGCCGGGCGCTCGCTCCAACGCGGCTGCGGCTGGCGGAAGCCGCGCTGGCCGCCCATCACGCCGAACGGGCCGTGGAGCAGTTCCGCCTGGTCGCCGGTGGGGCGACATCGAAGGAGCCCGCGCAGCCATCGGCGGGTAAACAAGACGCCCCGGCCGACCCCGCGCTGCGAATTCGGGCCTGGGCGGGCCTGGGAAAGGCCCTCTGGGAACTTGCAAAGCCAGCCGAGGCCGCGTCGGCCTTCGCGGCCGTGCTCGACCTGGCCCCCAATGACCCGATCGCGCCGGAGATTGCGCTGGCCCACGGCCGTGCCCTCGAGGCCAGTCAACAGACGGCCGCCGCCCTCAAGGCCTATTCACTCATCCTGGAACGATTTGCGAAATCAGACCAGGCCCCGCAAGCCGGCCTGGCCCACGCGAGGCTCCTGGAAAAGGCCGGCCGCCCCGCGGATGCGGCCCGCTCCTTCGAGCGCTTGCTCGGCGATCAGGACGCGCGGCGGCGTCTCCAAACCGCCGGTCTGCCTCCCGACACTCTCATGGCCGAGTGGGGCCGGGTGCTGCTCGACTCCGACAAGCCGGCCGAAGCCGATCGCGTGTTCACGCGGTTGCTGGATGAGTATCCCCGCAGTCCTTTCGCCGCGCTGGCCCGATTCAACCTCGCCGAGTCGGCCAATCTGTCGCACAACCATGCTGAGGTTGTCCGGCTACTGACACCGCTCGCCGTCAAGAAGCCACCCGCGCGGCAGACAGGCGCTAGGGCGGCCGAGAACAAGAGCCAGGCGACTCTAATCCCGGCGGCCGATCCCACGGAGACGGACTCATTGCAGCGCCTGCTTCCGGCCGTGTTGTATCGCCTGGGACGCACCCACGCCGAGATGAAGGACTGGAACGCCGCGCTGGAGACGCTCGACCGCTTGCTCGTGGAGTTTCCCGAGAGTCCGTACCGCCGCGAGGCGCTCTACTTTCGAGCCGAGTCGGCCCTCCAGCGGGGGGATGCCGCCGCCGCCCTGACCGGGTTCACGGCCCTCCTCAACGAGCCGCCGGCTGTCAATGACGCCAAGGGGTTGATCCCTGGCGTCCGGTTGAAGCGCATCCAGTGCTGGGTTGCCATGAAACGCTGGAAGGAAGCGCTCGAAGGCGCCAAGGCACTCAAGGCCGGCCTCACCGAGGGCGATCCCGCGATCGGCGAACTGAACTATGCGACGGGCCAAGCCTTGCTCGGGCTCGCCCGTCTCCAAGAGGCTCGCGCGGCGTTTCAAAGCGTCGTGGATGCCCGCGGCGGAGCCGATCTGGTAGCGCGGGCCCAGTTGATGTGCGGAGAAACCTACTTCCATCAAGACCAGTTCCACGAGGCGCTCCGCATTTTCCTCAAGGTCGATATCCTCTACGATGCTCCCCGCTGGCAGGCGGCGTCGCTACTCGAAGCGGGAAAAGTTTACGAACGTCTCGATCAATGGGCCGACGCCGCCGAAACTTATGAAAGGCTCTTGACCAAATTCCCGATGGAGCCGGCCGCGACCGAGGCTCGGCGACGCAAGGCTGACGCTAGCCGTCGCGCTGCCGCAACTCATTCCGGCAGTAGGCGGTAGATAGCCTCGAAAGGATGAAGGCTGAAGGATGAATAAAACACATTCATTCCGACTTATCCTTCATCCTTCATCCTTCATCCTTTCAAGAGGGATCCCATCCATGCGACGGTGCAAGTCGACAGACCGCGCGATCGTTCGCCTCAGCGTCACAGGCGTGCTGCTGATCATCGCCATCGGCTTCGCGGGCGGCGCCGATCGTTCGCGCCGAATCGATCGCGCCGGGCATGAGCTTCACTCGGACGTGGCCATCGCGGAACCGGCGGCCTCTCACGGCGGCGTCGATCCGGAGCCTCTGCCGGCAGCGTTCAGCCGGACCGGCAGGCGGCTCGTTGCGTGGTACGGTCGAACGCCGCCGGCGGATCGGGTCACCTGGGCAGGTATGACCGCCTGTGCCGGCCTGGGGCTGGCCGTGTTTTTCGAGCGGCTGGTCCGGCTGCGGCGCCGCAGGGTCGTGCCGGTCGCGTTCACCGCGCGCTTCCTGGATCGGCTGCACGAAGGCAAGCTCGACTGCGGGCAGGCGCTCGATCATTGCGAGTTGAATCCGAGTCCGGCGGCGCGGGTGGCGCTGGCGGCGGTAAGGCGCTGGGGCCGGCCGGCAGCCGATCTGGAACGTGCCGTCGCTCTGGCGCATCGAGTCGAGACCGAGCGACTGCGCCGCAACGTGGGAACACTGCGCCGCATTGCCGTGCTGACGCCGCTCCTGGGTCTGCTCGGCACCCTGTTTGCCCTGGGACGTGCTCTGGAGGGGGTTGCCGAGGTGGCGGCTCCTGGAGCCGGACCTGGCACGTCCGCCTCGGCATCGCCGGACCCAACGGAGTCTCGGGTCGCTCTGGGTACGGCGCTCGCCACCGCCCTGACCCCGCTCTCCACGGGCATCATCATCGCAACCCTTGCACTCGTCGCTTACGACGGCTTGCTGATCCGCATCGAGACGCTGGCGGGCGGACTCGACCGGCTGGGGGCCGAGACCATCGACGCCATCGCCCTGACGGCGCCGATTTCGCCTCCGGCGCTCACGCTTGCTCCGGTCGCTTCGCGACCGTCGGTTTCGAAGCCGGCGGCCGCTCGTGGCGGCCCTCTCACGCCGGGGCAGGGTCCTCATCATTTGCACATCCGCCCGGATGAAGGGAGTGATCCGGTCAGACGAGTCGGCCAGCAGGAAACGGGCTTCTGACAACGCCACGGACCGGCGCGGCGAATCTGTCATGAACGACCACGGCCGCACTGATCCTGTGCCAAACCCTGCTCCTGGCTATGATGATGAAGCGTGGCTGGTCGAGCGGTCATTCTGGATCGAGCGGGTCTGAAAGCGAGATCGCATCCAAACAAAGGCCCGGCAGTTCCACCGAGACAAGAGACAATGACCGGACTGGACTTGGAGTCGTTTCTGCTCTTGTTGCGAGTCGATCTCAGCACCTGGGTGATCCTGGGGCTGGCGACTCTGGGTCTGGTGCTCCTGGTCTGGACCTGCTGGAACGCGCGGTTCGCACTGCGCAATTGCCTCGTGCTGTCGCTGGCTGCCCACCTCGGCCTGGTCCTGTGCGGGAGCACGGTCCCGGCGGTCATCTGGGCCATCGGCGGGGACCGCCGTGATGCGGCCGACCGGTCGCACATCCGTCAGATTCGGGTGGCTGCCCTGGTCGAGCCCGGGCAGGGGCCGGGGAACGCGTCGACGTATTCGAGCGCGGGTCCACGGCCGGCCGATGCCCAGGACGTGCGATCGCGCGCCACGCGCTGGGACCTGGTCACCGCTCCGCTCGAGCTGGCCGACGCTCCGCTTCGCGTCGCGCGGCCCATCGTCAGGGATCAGGCCCAACCGGTCGAGAGTGGCGAGCACAAGTCTGCTCCCCCGGTCGAGGTGGGTACTGTGACGCCCAAATCAGCCCGGCACTCGGTGGGGTCGGCGCCACCTGAGCCGCGCACCGAGGCGAGCTTGAAGCCAGGCGGTCCAGGCCCGGCACTCAACGAGCCCTTACCTCCAAACCTGGCGGAGCTGGACCGAGGCCTGGATTCCCCAGGAGCGACTTCCGCGTCCGAAACGGGTGAGGGCGGGCACGCACGGAGCGAGAAGCCGTCGCGGACTGGAGACCTCGTGATCCAGACGGACAGGCGAATCCGACCGGAGGGGTTCGGACCGATCGATCCAAATCGTGCGGCGTCACGTGTCACGATCGTTCCGGAACGAGCAACCCGCGAGCCGGTTCCCGCGGATACGCGGATCGGACACTCGCCCCCTCCGGGAACGGCTTTGAGCGGGCAGGGGGACCGATCCGCCGGGCCGATCACCCTCAACGCCTCGGCCGGAATGGATGGGCCGATTCCGCTGGCGCGGGCGACACCGAAGGCCCGTTCCACGCCCGGCGGTGGCTCCGGACTGGCGGCGCTGGGCGAGCGACAGGGCGGCCAGGATCTCGCTGAGATTCCCAAGTTCTATCAACCGAGGCTCGATCCCGATCGTTCCACCCGGGCGCAGCGGATCGGTGCGAGTGCCGCCAGCGAGCTGGCCGTCGAGCGCGCACTCGACTGGCTGGGCCGCCATCAAGACGATGACGGCCGGTGGGATGGCGGGATCGCGCGCTACGAGGATGGAACACCCGTGAAGAACGACGACGACTTCACCGTCCATTGTCCCGCGGGCGAGACCTGCTTCGGCGCGTGCGCCTACTGGGAAGCCGACACCGCTTTGACCGGCCTGGCCCTCCTGACCTATCTGGGGGCGGGCTACACCCACACTGACGGGCGATACACCGAGGTGGTGAGCAAGGGGCTCGATTTCCTCATTCGGCAGCAAAAGCCGGACGGCGACCTCCGAGGCGGCAGCCGGGTTGTCGGAATGTACTGTCACGCGATGGCCACACTGGCGCTCTGCGAGGCATATGCGCTCACCGGCGACGATCGCCTGCGGGATGCGACGGAACGTGCGATCGCGTTTCTGGTGCGCGCTCGTGCTCGCGATCTCATGGCCTGGCGTTATGCTCCCGGCGCGCCGGTCGGCGACACCAGCATCCTGGGGTGGGTCGTCATGGGGCTGAAGTCGGCCAAGGAAGTCGGCATTCCGATCCCCGGCGAGCAATCGGTCCGCCGCGGCACGCTGTTCTGGCTGGACAAGGTCGCGACCGGCCAGGCCGGGGGGTTGGCGCGCTATCAACCCTGGGAGCCGGTCACCGCCACCATGACCGCCGAGGCCTGGGTGTGCCGGCAGTTCCTGGGTGTGGGTGGACCAGGCCCGGCCAGCACCGAGGCGGCCGGCTCACTGCTCGAGAACAACTCGGACCGCGGTTCTTCCAACTTCTACTACTGGTATTACGCCACCCTGGCTCTCTATCAGCACGGCGGCGAACCGTGGTCGCGATGGAACACCAAGATCCGAGACCGGATCGTCGGGCTTCAGCGCAGCTCGGGCCACCAGACCGGAAGCTGGGAGCCCGACGACAGCCCCTATGGAGCCAAGGGGGGGCGGATCTACTGCACCACCCTCGCCGCCTTGACCCTCGAGGTGTACTACCGATACCTACGGCTCTATGATGAACCGAAGATCCCTCTCGAAGCCGGCGCGACCCCGCCGCGGCAGCCCGGACGCGGCGAGCGACCCGTTCCCACCACGGCGACAAGCAACGTCGAAGATCGCTGAGGGCCGATTGGGGCTTCGGCGGGTGACAACGAGCGATTCCGCACTCATTCAAAGAAACGACTTACCGCAACGCGGAACTCACCCAGCAGTCCGGGCAACGTCAGCTCGTCGTGCTCCGAGAGGATACGAACACGCTGATCACCTTCGTAGAGGTGAAGCGTGTTCCATTCGGGGTCGAGGACGCCGACAATCGCGACACCCGCCTCGAGGTATTCGGCGACCTTGCGCAAGATTCTGGGCCAACGGTCGTCAGGCGAGCGAACCTCTATGACTAGATCGGGTGGAACGTCGAGATACTTCGAGGGGAGAGGGCCTTTGGGCACCCGGGAATAGGAGTAAAATGAAACATCAGCCCCACGCACGGTGTCCGGCCCGCGTTCGGTGATCACCCCCGAGTCGTTGCTCAGAACGTGACCGAGATCGTGGTCTTCGAGGAAGCGCTTGAGCGTGTAAACGACGGTCGAGCAAACCTGACCGTGACGAGCTTGTGGTGGAGGCATCGAGACAATCCTTCCTCGTACCAGCTCCTCGGGATAGCCGGGGTCGGGTCGACGGGCGAACTCTTCCGCCGTGTACAGGAGTTGGATGGCTGTCGACATGGATCGGATCTCTCGAACTGATGAATCGGTTACTTTTCTTCAGCCAGCGCCTTATCGATGGCCTGGGTGACGGATTCGGAAGTCGGCTTGTCCTTGGGCTGGAAGCGGGCGATCACTTCACCCTTCCGGTTGACCAGGAACTTGGTAAAGTTCCAGGGAATCGGGCCGCTGAATTTGGGGTTGGTCTTGTCGCTCGTGAGGAACTCGTAGAGCGGGTCGATCCCCTTGCCGTCCACGACGATCTTCGAGAAGAGCGGGAAGCTGACCTTGTACTTGGTCGAGCAGAAATCCTTGATCTGCTCGTTCGACCCCGGCTCCTGTTTGCCAAACTCGTTGGCCGGAAAGGCGAGGACCTCGAAGCCCTGGCCCTTGTATTTCTCGTAGATCGCTTCCATATCCTTGTATTGTGGAGTATTGCCGCATTGGCTCGCCGTGTTGACGAACAAGAGAACTCTGCCCTTGTAGCGGGCCAGGTCCACATCCTTGCCGTCGATGTCCTTGAGGTGAAAATCGAGGACAGAGGTCGCTTTCTTGGCGCCATCAGAGGCCGAAACGACCGCGAGCGGAACCAGGACCGACGACAGAGCAGCCAGACCAGCGAGGGACGAAAAGAGGCACAACCGGTTGAACACGTTGGGGTTCCTTTGTATGTGAGGCTATGGTGGCGGGAAGATCCGGCCCGCCGCGCCGGAGGAGGGTACGATCGATCCTCCGAGCGGTTCTGACGAATCCCCTCGAAAGAGAGGTTCGCCGGGCACAACAATTCATCATGCGGTGGTCCATTGGGAAATTCAAGAGATGAGACACCCCACATCCCACTCGAGCTGCTCGCAACCGTGACCGATCCGACACGGTGGCGAGGGCTACGAATTGGACCGCGGTGTCGAACACGCGAGTGCGATCAAGGAGTCATGGGAGTGATGTTCTACTCGTATACGGCCAGTGCGGAGCGAGCCTTGAAGCGAGCCGATCGGTTGGCGAGGCGGCGCGGCGCGGCCCTGATCGAGCCGCTTGATCTGCTGGCCGCACTGGCCGTTGAGTCGGAGAGCCGTGCCGCGGAGCTGCTCGTGGAATTCGGCGTTGAGACGGCCAGGCTGTGGACGGAGCTCGGCCCGGAGTCACTAGCCGTCCTGGCGGAATCGATCGGAACCGAGCTCGAGACCGAACTGACCTTGGGCCAGTCTTATCCGGAACCGTTGCCGGCCTCGCCTGCCTTGCGGCTCGTCCTCAGTGAGGCGACGATGCAGGCGCGGGGGCTCGACCGCAAGCGAGAGGTGGGCACCGAGCATCTGCTGGGGGGCCTTCTCTCTTCCTCCGGCGCCGCCGCGGAGCTGCTCCGGGCGGCCGGCCTGGAGCTGCCGACGTTGCGCGAGCGATTGACGCGGGAGGTCGAGGCCGACTCCGGTCCGCTCCTGGCGGCCGAGGGCATGGCACCATTGGAGCTGGCCGAGCCGGGAGAAGGCGTCGAGCTGGCACGAATCCTCGACGCCTCGGCAAATCGCGCGCGTGAGGGCCTGCGAGTTGTCGAGGATTATGTCCGATTCGTGCTCGATGATCCCGGGCTGACCAGACGGCTCAAGGAGGTCCGGCACCGCCTGGCCGAGGCAGAGCGGGGGCTGGATAGCCATCTCCTGCTCGGCTCACGCGACACCCGTGAGGACGTCGGCACGCACATCATGACGCCCACCGAGCAGATCCGTGAAAATCCCCGTGCCGTCCTGGCGGCCAATTTCAAGCGGATCGCCGAAGCGATGCGGTCGCTGGAGGAGTATTGCAAACTCGTCGATATCTGGCTCGCGGGGCGGTTCGAGGTGTTGCGCTACGACATCTACACCCTTGAGAAGCTGACGATGACCACGGTGGCCGCCCATCGCGGGCTGGGCAAGGCCAGGTTGATGGTCCTCGTGGGGGGCCTGCCGACCTTGGGTGACCTGACCTGGCTGGTGGGCGAAGCCCTGGCGGGGGGTGCCGATGTCATTCAATATCGCGAAAAAGAAGTTGGGGACCGCGAGCTGCTGCGGCGAGCCCGCGAGCTTCGCATCCTGACGGCGCAAGCGCGTGTGCCACTGATTCTGAACGACCGAGTGGACCTGGGGCGGCTCGCCTGCTGCGACGGCGTCCATCTCGGCCAGGAGGACCTGTCGATCCGCGATGCGCGGCGGATCATGGGCCCCACCGCGCACATCGGGGTCTCGACCCACGACCCCTCGCAGCTCGACGCGGCGATCCTGGCGGGTGCCGGCTACCTGGGCGTCGGCCCGGTCTTTCCCAGCCCCACCAAGGAATTCACCGAGCCCGAGCTGGCCGGATTGGAATACGTCCGACTCGCGGCAGAGACGACCAACCTCCCCTGGTTCGCCATCGGCGGGATCGACGAGCAGAACCTGGACCGAGTGCTCGACGCGGGTGCCACCCGGATCGCCGTGAGCGCGGCGGTCGTTCGCGCCGACAGCCCCCGCCGCGTCGTCGTCCGGCTCAAAGCCCGCCTCGCCGGACGCGATGGCGGTTCCTTTGTGGATGCAACTCTCAAGGACTGAGCGATCCGCTGTGCTCGCGAGCGGCCAGGATCGCCGGCTCCGGAGGGTACAGGTGAACCGTGCCGGGTCGCCGTGAGTCAATCGTCCATCCCGAGACGGGCTGGCGTACAATCGAATCGTGGCTGTCATCTTAATAATGAGGGGAGCGAGATGATGGGTCTGGTCGATAAGGAAACCGACGAGAACACCGTCAAGGAAGCTGCCTCGCGAGATCTTACCCAGGCGTCATCTCGCCGTCCTTTGCCGTGCAACGACGCCATGGGCCGCGTACTCCCCATCACGCCCGAAGAACAGGCCCGGGATGCCAGGGCCATCGCCGCCTTCGTCGAACGGATGCTGGCCATGCCCGATGAAGACCCGCCGGGGGCATGGGAAGAAGCCATGCGCGATCTCGACGCACAGCGTCCCCACCGCAAACTCTTCGAGGGTCTCTATTAGTCATGGCGCGGCTGATCCTGCTGGACAGCGGACCGCTCGGCCTGATTGTCCGCGCCCCTAACAAGCCGCAAGTCGTTCGCTGTATCACGTGGCTCAATGCCATCTCGGCAACCGGCGCGACCGTCGTCATCCCCGAAATCGCCCATTACGAAGTCCGTCGCGAACTCATCCGAATCCGCGCCGTCGGCAGCCTGCGACGCCTCGACTACGCTCTCGATCCCAGCAGCGGCTTCAGACACCTGACCCTGTCGACCGACGCGATGATCAAGGCCGCCGAGTTCTGGGCTTTCCTCCGACAGATGGGCATCCCGACGTCATCCCCCGACGCCCTCGACGCCGATGCCATCCTGGCCGGACAAGCCGGCCAAATCGAGAACCCAAGAACCGACCAGGCCATAGCCCGTGAACCCGACTTCCCTCAGCTTGCTCGACCGGCTCAAGGTGGCCCGGCCGGATGCCTCCGACTGGAACCGGCTGCAAGGGATCTATCTGCCTCTGACCCAACGATGGCTCAGCCGCGTCCCTGGCCTCGGAGACGAGTCAGCCGACCTGGCCCAGGAGGTCCTCGTCGTCGTGTTCCGCGAAGTCCCTCGGTTCGACAGGGAGCGTGAGGGGTCGTTCCGGGCATGGCTTCGGCAGGTGACCGTGAACAAGATCCGTAACTATCGGAGGAAGCGTCACCGCCGTCCGGCCGCCGGGCTCGATCCGGCCGCCGGGTTTCTCGAACGGCTGTCCGACCCAAATGACGACCTTGCTCGCGAGTGGGACCGGGATCACGACAAGCAGGCAGATGACCCGAGGGAATCCTGCGCCGACCCAGCCGGCGACGAGCGCCGCGGGCCAGGTCGCCGCACCGAGGACATCCGCGGAGCCGTCCCAACCCCAGCCGAGATGGGACAGCCTGATCGAGTTCAAGGAGACGGAGCGATCGTCTGACGCGGTGAAACCGAAACCGGCGCCCGCCGCGGGACGTGTGCGAGGCCCCCGTGGTTGACGTGGCCGGCGATCGCCGCGGCCTCCCTGTTCGGCTTCATCGCGCTGAGCATCATCATCTACGTGACCACCGACAAGGGCCGCATCAAGATCGTCGTCGACGAGAAGACCGGAGATATCCAAGTCGAGCATAAACCGGGGGGCGGCAGTACGTCGACGGCGAAGGAGGCGGAGCCGTCGAGCCCTTCCCGGGACGCCCGAGGCGATGAACCGGCTCCGGGGCGAGCGGGCTGGGTGTCCCTGTTCAACGGCAAAGACCTGACGGGCTGGGTGGTGGATGGCGGGGATGAAAATGCCTGGCAAGCGAAGAGCGGAGAACTGGTCGTCCATGGCGCCGAGAAGGATTCTGGGGGGGGGAAGGGCCAGGGCTACTTGTTGACCGAGCGGGATTACGCGGACTTTCACTTGCGCTTTCAATTCCAGCGGAGCAGCGACACCGCGACCAGTGGAATTGCCTTGCGGGCCGTGCCCCATGAAACCGGTGGGAATTCTAACCCGGCTGACCCTCCTTTTCACCTGACGGTCTGGCTGGGGAAGTTTTCTCCTTGGTACCGACAATTCATGAACCTGGAAGACGATGAAACTGGAGCATTGTGGTGGTCGTTCGAGGCCAGCGTACAGCCCATTTTGTTGCCCGACCATCTGGCGGAAGTCAAGCCCATCGGCGAGTGGAATGACATGGAAGTCGAAATGCGGGGCCAATCCCTGCGGATTGCCGTCAACGGCCGCGAGGTTCTGAACGTCATGCTGAATAAGACCCGGCCGGCGAAATTTCCCGCGCCCGGCTTGAATCGATACTCGGGTCGCATCGGCTTCCTGAAACGAACCGGCGAAGTGCGGTTTCGCAAGATCGAAATCAAGGAACCGGTGCCGTCGAGGGCGAAGGACGTGCCGGCAAACTCGCCCGCGGATCCCGGATCCCCCGCGTCGGGTGCCACTGGTGGCTTGCCCAAGAGTGACGTTGAGAGTCGGACTCGGGCCCCGTTGGGCAAACCGTCAATACCACCCGCGACCAAGCCTCTCAAAGCGGTTACCAATACGCTTGGCATGAAGCTCACCCTCATCCCTGCCGGTGAGTTCACGATGGGCTCGGCCGACGGCGACAAGGAGGCTGGCGACTGGGAAAAGCCCCAGCACCGGGTACGGATCACGCGGTCGTTCTACCGGGATGTGACCGAGGTGACCCGGAGCCAGTTCCGCAGCTTCATCGTCGACGAGGGCTACCGGACCGAGGCCGAGAAAGACGGCAAGGGGGGCGGAGGCTGGAACGAGGAAACGAAGAAGTTGGAGCAGAATCCCCGATACACCTGGCAGAACCCCGGGTTTGAGCAAACGGACGAGCACCCGGTGGTGAACGTGAGCTGGAACGATGCGCAGGCTTTTATCGCCTGGCTCAGTCGTAAGGAGGGGAAGAGCTATCGTCTCCCGACCGAGGCCGAGTGGGAGTATGCCTGCCGCGCGGGGACGACGAGCCGCTACTCCTGCGGCGACGACCCGGAGGGCCTGGCGGCGGTGGGGAATGTTGCCGATGGGACGGCCAAGGAGAAACATCCGGATTGGTACTGGGCGATGGCTGCGCGCGATGGTTTTGTCTACACGGCACCGGCCGGTCGGTTCCAGCCCAATTCGTTCGGATTGTGCGACATGCACGGCAACGTCTGGGAGTGGTGCTCGGACGGGTACGATGCCAATTTTTACAAGCGGTCGCCGCAACATGACCCGCCGGGTGCTTCGGGGGCCTCGCTCCGGGTGATCCGCGGCGGGAGCTGGTTCAACGTCCCCCGCTCCTGCCGGTCGGCGGACCGCCCCGGCTGGTTCGCGCCGGTCGGCCGGAGCCACGACCTGGGCTTTCGCCTGGCCCTAGGTCAGTCTGGCCACTGAGCTCGGGTGGGAGAAAGGGAACCGACGCGGGACTGCGAAGTCACGGCCGGCGTTGCGGCCCAGCCGCGGGGCGGAGCCGCGCCGGCCGAGATCCTCCTCGTCAAGCCCGAGTACTGGAGAGGCTCCGACTCGACCTGCGCGATCTGCCGCCCGGACGACCCGTTCCGCGAGCCGCGGCACGTCCGGCTCTACCGGAAACCCAAGGGGGCTGGCGCGCCGAGCACAACAAGACGCCCAATGGCCTGTGGCTGCGGAGGGAGTCACCCGGGGCGCGTACGGCAGCCCGATCAACCCGATGCGGCTCGGCGCCGCTCCAAGGGATTGAATTGGGTGATACGCACGGCAGGACGATCGGGAAACCGAGCGATGATTTCCAGATCGCCACCCACGGCCTCGATGTAGCTGCGCAACGTGCCAGCGACCTTGCCGGGCAACGCGGACGAATTCGCATCGGGTCAGCTCCCGCAGACCCGAAGCGCTTCGACGGCAGCCTCGATCGTCTGATCGATGTCATCCTCGGTGTGCGCCGCCGAGACGAAGGCGGCTTCGAACTGGCTGCACGGTAGATAGACACCGCGAGCAAGCATCTCCCAGAAGAAACGAGCGAAGAGCCGGGTGTCGCTCCGGCGAGCGTCGTCGTAATCGTGCACCGGGCCGGTTTGGAAGAAGAGGGTCAGCATGCTGCCGACCCGCTGCACGATATGAGGTACTCCGGTGTCGGTGGCGGCGCGGTCCAGCCCTTCGGCGAGGCGTGCGGTCAGCGCCTCGAGCCGCTCGTAGGGGGGCTCGTCGTGGAGCAGGCGCAAAGTTGCCAGCCCGGCGGCCATGGCGAGGGGATTCCCCGAGAGCGTGCCAGCCTGGTAGATGGGACCGACGGGTGAGACCTGGTCCATGATCAGGGCAGGCGCCCCATAGGCCGCGGCCGGTAAGCCACCACCCAAGACCTTCCCCAGCGCCGTCAGATCGGGCGTGATCCCATACAGATCCTGTGCGCCGCCGAAGGCGACGCGGAAGCCGGTCATCACCTCGTCGAAGACGAGCAAGCAGCCGTCCTTCCCGGTCAACTCGCGCAGCGATTCGAGGTAGCCCGGCCGCGGTGGCACCAGGCCCATGTTGCCGGCGATCGGCTCGAGCAAGACGGCGGCGACCTGGCGGGGGAACCGCGTCAGGGCCTCCTGCACGGCTTGGGCGTCATTGAACGGGCAGAGGATCGTGTCTCGCACCGCTCCCTCAGTCACACCGGGACTGTCCGGCGTCCCGAGCGTCGTGGCGGCCGAGCCGGCCTGCACCAGCAGGGAGTCGACATGCCCATGGTAGTGGCCGGTCATCTTGATGATCTTGGACCGGCCGGTAATGGCGCGCGCCACCCGCACCGCCGACATCATCGCCTCCGTACCCGACGATACGAACCGCACCTTTTCGACCGACGGGACCGCCCCGGCCACCATCTCGGCGATCTCGACCTCGCGTACGGTCGGCGCTCCGAAGGTCGAGCCGAGATCGAGCGCACGGGCGACCGCGTCGCGGACCGTGGGAACGACGTGACCCAGAATCATCGGCCCCCACGAGCCCACATAATCGACATATCGGTGTTCGTCGATGTCGTAGAGGTAAGCTCCCTGCGCGCGGGCGATGAACGGAGGCTCGCCGCCGACCGCGCCGAACGCCCGCGCCGGGCTGTTGACGCCCCCGGGGATGACTCGAACAGCCCGCGCGAAGGCCTGATGGCTCAGGGGAAGCCGGAACTCGGGTCTGGACAAGGCCGGGGTCGATGGATCCATCGTCGGTCGCTTGACGCCTCCTCTGCTTCTGCGTCGTTCCTCTTCAGAGCTTCGATCAAGGCAGGGCGATCAATTCAGCCCAGTTCTTGGCATCGAGTATCCGGACGGTCAATTGCTCGAGCCGATCGAGGTCGGTGATTGCCTCGATCTTTGCCTTGATGGCGGCTTTCGGCGGTCCGAACTGCTTGCGGCCCAGGCGCAGCAAGATTCGCCTGGCTTCTTCCGCCTTCCCCTCCGCCTTCCCTTCCGCCCTGCCTTCACGCAGGATCGCCTGATACGTCGTCGATTCTTTCATGTTCCGGACTCCTTGGAGGAGAGCCTTTGCAACGTTTTCGGGATAAACGAGACCCATCAGAAGATACGCGGCGGTCCACGAGTCCGCGGCCTCCGCCGGGGTCGCCTCGCGCTTGAGACGGTCCTCCATCCGCCGAATCAATCCGGGCAATTCCGCGGACGACACGCTGGCGATTGGCGCGAGGGGCAAGGTCGCGATGTCCCCCGCCAGGATCTCTTCGGCGGGCCGCTCCCAGACCCTCACGACATTGTACAGAAATTCGTGGTAGCGTACTCCGCTCGGGAGGTGGTCTTGAAGCAGGCCGGAGAGATTCGGCCCGTCCGCCTCGCGCCGCAGGAGCACGACGACGCTCTGCACGGGCAGTTTATGGCGGCACCGAACGAGTATGTTGTACCGCTGGATGCGAAGCGGTAGGTCCGGCCGACGACTTGACACGAGCTCCACGTGAACCATCCAGGGCTTCTTCCCCCCGACCCGAAAGACCTTGTCCGCCTCGGACGTGATCGTGGATAGATCGGCGTTGACCACGCGGACCTCGCCCAAGTCTCGACCGAGGAGAAACTTGAGCCAGGCCCGGGGACGTCTCTCGAGAAGTTCCTTGGTCGTCGCATCGAATTGCTTGGACAACGGATCTCGCTCCGGGGCTACAAGTGAAACTCACCCCTGTCGCAGCCACTTCGCCACGTCGAGCGCGTGGTAAGTCAGGATCATGTCGGCGCCGGCGCGCTTGATGCTGGTCAGCGTCTCGAGGACGATCCTTCGCTCATCGATCCAGCCGTTGGCGGCGGCGGCCTTGATCATGGCGTACTCGCCCGAAACGTTGTAGGCCGCCACGGGGACGCCGCAGGTTTGTTTGACGCGGTGGACGATGTCGAGGTACGCCAGGGCGGGTTTGACCATGACGATGTCGGCGCCTTCGGCCAGGTCGAGGGCGACCTCGCGGAGGGCCTCGTTCGCGTTGGCCGGATCCATCTGGTAGGTCCGGCGATCGCCGAAGCTGGGCGCGCTTTGGGCGGCGTCGCGAAAGGGGCCGTAGTAACCGCTGGCGAACTTGGCGGCGTACGACATGACCGGCAGGTTGGTGAAACCCGCTTCGTCGAGCCCCCGGCGGATTGCATGAACCATACCGTCCATCATGCCCGAAGGGGCGATCATGTCGGCGCCCGCGCGGGCGTGGCTGACCGCCTGCTCCGCCAGCAGGGGAAGCGTGGCATCGTTGTCGACGTCGATGCGCCCGCCGATTTCGGCCAGCGGGCCACAGTGCCCGTGGTCCGTGTACTCGCAGAAGCATAAGTCAGTGATCACCAGGAGGCCCGGCGCGGCCTGCCTGGAGACCCGGATCGCCTCCTGGACGATGCCGTCGTCACGCACTGCGGCCGAGCCGCGAGCGTCTTTCTGCTCCGGAATGCCGAAGAGGATGATCGCCGGGATGCCCAGATCGGACACCGCGGCGACGGCTTCGCCCAGCCGATCGAGCGAGAGCTGATGCTGACCGGGCATCGATGGGATCTCGCGACGGATGTTCCTTCCGTGGTGAACGAACATCGGGTAAATCAGGTCGTCGACGGTCAACTGCGTCTCACAGACCAAGGCGCGGAGACGGGGATGGCCGCGGAGGCGTCGTGGCCGATGAAGCGGATAACCGGCTGCGGGCTGGAAGGTCATCGCACGATTCCCAAGGTACTCTAGCAGGGAAGATCGAGACGCGGCGATCCGAGACGATCGAGGCGCGCGCCGGCCGGCAAGCTGCTGCCAGCGAGACGGACACGGCGCGCGCCGAAAAAAGCGAGCGGATCAATGCCCTCGCTTGTGAGTGGCGGCGGGCATTGGGTGCAGCCGGACCTCGTTGCCGTTGGCGTCAAAACACTCGATTTTCAGGTGTTCGGCCGGAGCGTTCTCCTGGAAGCCGATCTGAATCGCGATGTTGCACTCGGATTCAAACCTGGCGACCTCCTTCCGTTTTCGGTTGCTGAGGTAGGTGGCCACGCTGGGGTTGACGGAGATCGCAATGCGGCGGATCTCATCGCGATGGGTGGCGAGCGCCAGCAGCCGCATGACGTCGATGGCCATGCTCTCGGCCGTCTTGGCAACCCCCGCGCCTCCGCAGTGCGGGCAGTCTTCGTAAATCGATTTCTTCAAGCTTGGGCGGATTCGCTGGCGAGTCATCTCGATCAAGCCGAAGGCGCTCATGCGAAGGATCTTGGTTCGAGCCCGGTCGCGCTTGATGGCCTCGCGTAAGGCCCGCTCCACGCCACGGCGATGCCGCTCCTCGCGCATGTCGATAAAGTCGTTGACGATCACACCCCCCAGGTCGCGAAGCCGGAGCTGCCGGGCGATCTCCTTGGCTGCCCTCAAGTTCATTTCGTACGCGGTTCGCTCGGCATCGTCCTCGACCCGGAAATTACCCGAATTGACGTCGATGGCCACCAGGGCTTCGGTCGGGTCGATGACGATCGAGCCCCCTTCCGGAAGCGGCACATGCCGGCGCTGGATCCTGGCGATCTCGTCCTCGATGCCGTACTTGTGAAAGAGGGGTACTTTTTCATCATAGAGCTTGAGGCGGTTGACGAACCGGGGCATGACGACGCGGAGGAAGTCCTGGGCGCGCTCGAAGGCCGAGGGCTCGTCGATCCAGATGGTATCGATTTCCGAGTTGAAGATGTCTCGGATGGTCCGGATGATCATGTCCGATTCTTGGTAGATGGGGGTGGGTGCCTTGGACTGCTTGATCCGGCGGAGGATGACCTTCCAGAGCCGGAGCAGGTAGGCGAGGTCGCGTGCCAGTTCGCGCTTGGTCCGTTCCAGACCCGCGGTCCGGACGATGAAGCCCAGTCCCTTGGGCGGGTTCAGCTCGTGCATGATCTCGCGCAGCTTACGGCGCTGGCCTTCATCGACGATCTTGCGCGAGACGCCGACGCGGTTGAGCCCGGGCATGAGCACGAGATATCGGCCGGGGATGCTGATGTAGGTCGAGAGGGTCGGTCCCTTGGTCCCGATGCTTTCCTTGATGACCTGGACGAGTACTTCGTCACCGCGGCGGAAGATCTCCTGGATCGGGGGTTTGACGAGCCCGCGTCCTCGCGTGAACCGCCCGCCCCGCGCCAGCTCGTCTCCACGTTTTGCACCAGATTCGGCAGGGCCGCGCAGGCCCATCTCGCGCTCGAGCTCTTCGATCTCGACGATCTCTCGACGGATCTCCTGCTCGAGCTCGTCGTCGATCTCTTCCTCGACTACGACGGCAGGGCGCTCGGTCAGCTCGTCGCCGATGAAATCATCGTCTTCGAGCGTGCCGCGTCCGGCACCACCCACCTCTTCCAGATCGAGATCCTCCAGATCGCCCAGCACCTCATCGTCGGGGGCGCGGTCGCGTGCGAATGACAGGGTGGGCTCGACGTCCGAGGTGAATCCTTCGTAATGCGCCTCGAGTTCATCGCCGGGGGACAAGGAGGAGGGCGCTAGTCTGGGGCGATCGGGTTCGCGTTCGGTCCTTCGCCCGCGGCGGCGGCGCCTGCGGCGCGGGTCGGATCTGGGCGCGCCGGCCGCGCCGCCGGTACCCATGTCGGCGAACAGGCCGGGTTCGTCGTCCGGCGCGAGATCGGGCGCACCGAGGCCGGCCTGGCCGGCCAGGTCGGGTTCGACGTCGCGTTCCGGCGATTCCGCGCCGGGGGGAAAGAGGTCCGCTCCGAACGCCGGGTCGCCGGCGCGCTGCCGTTCACGGCGTGGCACATAGCCGGGCTCACCCGCCCGGCCATGCGGGAGGAGGCGTTCGCGGTCTCGATCTCGGTCTCGGTCGTGCTCGCGAGCCGGCACCGAAGTCCCTGGGGGACGCCGGCGCTCGGAATCGGCGGGACGTCCTGGCACCGCGGGCCGGTCTCCGCCGGGCTCGAACTCGCCCGGAGCAGGCTGCCTCCGCGCCGGGCGCTCCGGGCCGGGCTCCGGAGCAGGACGGACTTCGCGGGGCTGGTCCATCTCGCCCCCTCTCGAGCGGATGGCCGCGCGGCCGCCTCGGCGCCTGGGCGGCTCGCCGACCCGCGGGACGCCCCCGTGATCCGGTTCGCCGATTCTGTCGTCGGGGCCGATGTCTGGTAGACTCTCCGGACTCGATGCACCTTCGCGATCGGAGGGCGGCGCGGGACGCATCCGGCCCGGCGAGGGTGATGGACGCCCTCGTCCTCGCCCCCTCTTCGGCTCCCGGCCGAAGGGGCGATCCAGCGCGGGGTCGCCGATTTTCTCGCCGGTGCGTCCCCTCTGCTCGGATCCGGGAGGAAGGGGCTCGGGGACGCGGTGTCGTTCCCGCTCCTTGTCCTCGGCTTCGCCGGGGCGAGTCGGGACCCTGGGGCGCTGGGTCCGACTGGGAGGCAGGTCGGGATCGAAGGGGTCAAGCGGCCGGTCTCCTCGCTCCGCCGGCACCTCCGGCTCGTCATCTGATCGCCCTCTCTCGAAAGGCCGTGGCGGTGTCCGGCCAAACTCGGGCTCCGCGTCGCGCGTCCGGAGGACCTCCTGTTCCCAGGGTCGTTCCAGGGTTTCAGGCCACGCGGAGAAGGGGGGGGCTGGCGTTTCAAGCGATGCCTGCGGCGGCTCTTCCTGGAATGGCAGCCGGGGTTGTGACGGCGCTGATTCGGCCGGTCGAGATGGTTCGGGCCGGAGTTCGCCCGGCTCGATCAATCCCTCTCCGAACCGCCGCGGGGGGCGTGGCTCCGAACGATCGCGACGGCCTCGGATCGACTGATCGGGGCGTTCGCGTTCGCCGCCTCGCTCCTGGTCACGCTCGCGGCGCTCGGGTTCGCGCGCCCGCTCTCGGGGCCGCTCTTCGAGCCGAGGCGGGGCAGGCGGCGGTGTCAAGGGCGGCGCGTCATTCGGCTCCGGAGCCGGAGCCGGAGCCGGCGCGCGGCGGCGATCATCACGTACCCGGCCTCGCTCGCGATCACGACGCGGCTCGCGCGGCCGGTCGCGTTCCCGATCGCGCGGGCCCGGCTCGGGCTCGCCGCGGGCGGCCGGATTGCGATCGAAGTACTGGGCCTCGATATCCGAGACGTGAAGAAACCCATTGCGCCCGACCGAGAAATCGACGAATACAGCCTGGATGGCCGGCTCAAGGTTGACGATCCTGCCCTTGTAAATGTTGCCCGTATAGCTCTCATGGCTGGTCCGCTCCACGTAAAGCTCTTCGAGAACGCCGTCCTCGATGATGGCGATCCGGCATTCCTCAGGCTGAAGCACATTGATCAGCATTTCTTTCTTCATGCGGTCTCTTTCCGGGACTTGCGCCGACAGCTCGGCGTCTGTGTTCGGTGGTGGAGGAAAAAATCACCCGTCAAGCTCTACGTCAGTGCGGGACAGTACGGCCCCGTTGTCCAGCAGGTCGCGAACCGCGAGCGCCTCGAGCAGTTCTTCGGGACGGGCGGAGCCATCGGGAGACACTTTCAAACGAAAAAGCAGCACGCCCTCGACCGTCAGCTCGGCCCCGATCAGTTGAGAGCGCAAGTCGAAAGTCGACTCGCGATGGGGCCTTCGCCGCGTGAAGGGCCAGCTTGCACTGGCGAGCAGCGACTGCAAACGAAGCTCGGCCGCGAGGCGGCGGTCGGCGGGGACCGGTACGCAATACTCGACCGTCCTGGGCCGGGGCGGACGCGCATCCGGCGGCAGCGGGCGGGCATCGTTCCAGTCAAACCCTGGGGGGGCCACCGTCCTCAGGCTACGCAGCAACTCGGACGGCTCCCACGCCTCGGACAGTTCGAGGTCGACGACCTCGCTACGACCCTCGATCCCCACCCCCAGAGCCAGGGCAAAGATGATCTTGGGCCGCGGGTTGAACCCCTGGCTCAGGGCCATGGGGATCTGCGCGCGGCGCAACATCCGCTCCAGACAGCGCATGATGTCATGATGGCTGACCAGGCGAAGATCACCGCATTTGGCGAATCGGAGACGCACCTTTGTGACTTTTGTCATATCCCGCGGACGAGGACGCCGCCTTGAAAATGTCTGACTGCCGAGCGGTCCGAGGCGGCGAAACCGACCCTGGACACATCCATGGGCCAACCGGGCCAAGCGCGTCGCCCCCGCTCTACCACGCCGCGGATCAAGCGGAGTGTGACACGCGCTGCGGCCGGTTTGGATGACCGGTCATTCCTCTTGCGGAAAGACCTCGCGCAGCGCGGTTTCGAGTCGTTCCACGACGTCTTGAGCCGTTTTGAGACGAAGGACCTCCGCGGCGAGCCCCCGAGCGGTCTCGAGTCGAATGCCGCGGATCAGTCGCCTGATTTCGGGCAACTGGTGCGGAGGCATGCTCAACTGCGTCAAGCCCAAGCCCAGAAGGAGCGTCGTGTAAACGGGGTCTCCACCCATCGTGCCGCAGACGCTGACCGCGATCCTCTCGCTCCGGGCCGCTTCGACCACCATGGCGATCAAGCGGAGTACGGCGGGATCGGCAGCGCAGTACAAGTCGGCGACGGTCTCGTTGGTCCGGTCGACAGCCAGCGTATACTGGACTAAATCGTTGGTTCCAATTGAAAAGAAATCCACCTCCTTTGCCAGGTGATCGGCGATCAAGGCCGCGGCAGGGACCTCGACCATGACGCCGACGGGCAGTTTTTCGCGGATGGAGTATCCCTCGGCCCTCAGTTCGACGGCGACGTCCTCGAGGACGCGGCGTGCGGCACGGAGCTCGGCCAGCGTGGATACCAGGGGGAAAAGGATCCGGACGTCTCCCAGCGCGCTGGCACGCAGCAAGGCGCGAAGCTGGGGCCGGAAGAGCTCGGGGTCACGGAGCGACAACCGCAAACTCCGCAATCCCAGAACGGGGTTCGGCTCCAGGTGGCCGGGCCCGCGGTAGGCGGCCAACTTATCGGCGCCCAAGTCGAGAGTCCTGATGGTGATCGGCCGGCCTTGCAACGACCGCACGACCGCCTTGTAGGCCTCGAACTGCTGGTCCTCGCTCGGTGGTGTCTCGGCGTTCAGGAACAGGAATTCGGTGCGGAAGAGACCGACTCCGAGTGCCCCGTGCTTCAGACAGGCCTTGACTTCGCCTTCAAATTCGATATTGCCCCAGAGCTCGATCAGAGTGCCGTCCCGCGTTTCGGCAGGCAGATCGGTTTGGCGGGCGAGCCTTTGAAACCAGGCCGAACGTAGGGCGGCGGTTTTGCGGTAGCGTTCCTGAGTCGCGAGGTCGGGATCGAGGATCACCAGCCCCAGGTCGCCGTCGATGATGGCCATCCGGCAATGCCGGGCCCGGTGCAGGAAAGTGCCCAGGCCCACGACGGCCGGGATCTCGAGCGCGGTCGCCACGATGGCGGTATGGCTGGCGCGCCCGCCGGCCTCGGTGGCGAAGCCGGGCACGAGCTGGGGGTCGAGCCTGGCCGCTTCGCTGGGAGCCAGGTCATGCGCCAAGACAACCGCGGGCGCGGCCAGCTCGTCTTGAAACGACGTGGACAGCGTGCCGGTCAGGTGGCTCAAGATTCGCGACTCGATGTCACGGACATCGGCGGCACGAGCCGCCAGGTGCGAGCCGGCGAGTCGTTCCAGACGAGACGCGTGTCCCTCCAGGACGTCGAGAACGGCGTGCTCGGCGCAGACGTGGTCTTGCTCGATCATCTTGCGAGTGTCGCGCCGCAGGGTGGGGTCGCCGATCATGCGGCTGTGCGCCGCCAAGATGTCGGCATATTGGGGACCGAGCCCCTTGCGGGCTTCGGCCTCATCCAGGCTCGCCGCTTGCTTGGCCGCGTCCAAACCGAGATCGAGCCGCTGCAGCTCGGTGGGGACCGCGGCCGGTGTGATCGAGCGGGGCGGAAGCCGCAGACCGTGCGAGTCGAGCACGACGACGGGACCGATCGCGATCCCGGGGCTGACGGCTTGACCGCGCAGCACCTGCATCGGTTGCGCGGCTGGGTTCGCGGGCAGATTCACTGAGTCCAGAAGCCGCATGCCACGATTCCGGGGAAAAGCGCGAGTGGGCGGAGCAAAAACCGGCTCCTGTCGACCTCGGCACGGTATCGACCAGCGCCGCGCGACACTCTGGCCGGCGAACTCGCGGTCCCGGACGATCATGGAGCCGGCTCCGTGCGTGGCGGGACCTCGGTTGATTCGCCGTTCTCATCCTCGTAGAACTGCGCCGACACCAAGCCCGCCAGCGCCGCGACAGCCACGACCGCGTCGGGCCCGCGCGCTTCCACCTCCAGACAGGTGCCGCACTCGGCGGCCAAGGATGTTAACTCAAGAATGCTCTTACCGTTGTAATCATTGCCGTTGTGTCGCACCCGAATCTCAGCCTGGAACCGCAAGGCGAGCTCCACGAACTTATTAGCGGGTCGCATGTGCAGGCCGAGACTGTTTGTGACCTCGACTTTGCGACAGGCGACGGTTGTATCATGGCTCATCGGCGGCTCGATCGGCCTGCGCCGGGGACAAGCGACCGCCGGGCCCTACCGGACTCATGAAACAGCCAGCGGTCTTCGACTTTCGTGGTGTTCGTCGGTGAATATCCTTTTCACGCATTTTCGCTCTGTTCATGCCGGAAGGGCCAGACTGCCGGGCGTCACGGCGCACGCTGATCAGCCTCCTCCAGCACCTCGATCACCTTCTCTCGTGAGCGGGCTTGACGCAAGAAACCGACAAACCGCTCGTCTTTCAAGTGTCGTGAAATATTCTCCAAGGCCCTGAGATGGTCGCCAGGCTGATTCTGGGGCGAGACGAGCAGGAAGAAGATGTCGACCAGCTCGCCGTCCAATGCCGCGAAATCGACGCCGCGGCGCGAGACGGCCACCGTTCCGATCAAGCGATGAAGCGTCGGATGCCGCGTATGAGGAACCGCCACGCCCTGGCCGATGCCTGTCGAGCCGAGCTCCTCACGTCCGAGAATCGCTCGGATGACGCTTTCCAAGTCCTCATTGGCCAGCCGGCCGGCGCGGTTGAGGCTCCCGACCATCTCACGAATCGCCTGCTCCTTGCCGGTGGCTTGCAAGTCAACGATGATCGAATCACGATCGACGAAATCCGATAGCTTCATCCACCCCTCCAACGACGGGCCGCCGACCCGATCGGTCCATGCCCGGCGTCCAGTCTACGGCGCGCAGACGTCGAGTCAACGCCAGTGCCCCCAATGTGAGACTAGCCCGCGACGTCGTGTCTGGCGGCGACTGCCCGGGAGTGATTGATCCAGGGACGAAGCCGGGTTACAACTCGTCGGAATCGGTTTCAGCCGCCTCGGGTGCCTGGGGATGCTCGGACGAGCGCGGTGGTAGACCGCCATGGGTGACATCGCCCTTGTGGTGTTGGACCCTCTCCTTGTACCGGCGGAGCTGATGCTCGATCTTGTGAACGCACTGATCCATCGCCGCTTCCGGTGTCGACCCTGCCTCTCGAGCAACAAAGTCATGTTTGTGCTCGGCCGAGACCAGGATTTCGACTTCCCAACCGTGCTTCCCATGGTCCACGGCGACTTCGATTGCCATCAAGCGCCCGAAATACTTGAGCAGCTTCTCGGCCTTCTCGTGCACGTAACGCTGTTGATCGGACTCCAAAACACCGTGACGGGCCGAGATCTCAATTTGCACCCAAGTGCTCCTTGGCAGGTCGTCGTGTCATCCTCGTCATCACGCACGAAGGCGACTATTAGAATTAACCCCATTCCCGCCCCGTGGTCAAGACTTCACCGAATCAAACGCAGTCAAGCCATCGCCATCCGTGCTGGCTCGGACGGCGCCTCGCCCTCACGGGCAAGACTTCAACCCAATCCAAAGCAGTCGAGCCGTCGCCACCGATCCGCGTCCACACGTCGGAACCGAAGAGAACGCGGAGGGCACTACCCCGATACCTCGGTCTGCCGTATCGTGTAGCAGTGAATGGCTGCATCACGTCCGCCGACACGCGTGGACGCAATCGGAGTTGCCTATTTTGGCAATCAAGGGGAAACCAGGAAGTTGTGTGGACTCAACGTTACGATCCGTTTGGGAACTGGCTGATTTCGACGCTGGTTGCGGCCTTGCCGGTGCTCGTACTGCTGGCCCTGCTGGCCACGGGCCGGGCGAGCGCGTGGAAGGCCGCGCTGGCGGGGCTGGCGGCCGCGTGCGGTGTGGCCTGGCTGGTTCTTGGGATGCCGGCGCGGATGGTTCTCGCCAGCGCGGCGGTTGGGGTGGTCTTCGCGCTCTGGCGGATCATCTGGTTGATTGTGGCGGCCGTTTTCCTTTACGACATCACGGTGGCCACCGGCCAGTTAGAGGTCAAGAAGGCGTCGGTGGCCCGGCTCTCGGCAGACCGGCGGCTCCAGGCGGTGCTGGTGGCCTTTTGCTTCGGGGCCTTGATCGAGGGATCCGCCGGTTTCGGCGCGCCGGTCGCGATTTCCGGGGCGTTCCTGGTGGGACTGGGGTTTCAGCCTTTCAGGGCCGCCTTCCTCTGTCTGATCGCGAACACGGCACCCGTGGCCTGGGGAGGAATCGGCATCCCGATTCTGACCCTGAGCAAGGTCACCGGGCTGGACGTCCACGCCTTGAGCGGCACGTGTGGGAGGATCTTGCCGATCCTCTCGCTGGTGATACCCTTTTGGCTGGTCCGCACCATGTCCACGTGGCGGGAGACGCTCGACATCTGGTTCCCTCTCACGGTCATCGGCGGGACCTTCGCCTCCGTGCAATTCCTCTGGTCGAACTACGTGGGTTTCGAGCTGGTCGACATCGTCTCGGCGGTTTCCAGCATGGTTGCCGGGGTGATCGTGATCCGGCTCTGGCATCCCCGCCAGGCCTGGCGCTTCGAAGGGGACGTCGACTCGGGAGCTCGTCCGGTTCGGGCGCGGTCGAATGATCGGATGACCGATCCGGACGAGCTGACCCTGACGCGGGTCGCTCGCGCCTGGATGCCGTTTGCTCTCTTGACGGTCACCGTGCTCATCTGGGGCATCCCCGCGATCAAGCCCTGGGGCACGCCCGCGGCCAAGGATTGGCTGGATCAACGGCTCTCCTGGAAACCCAAGCTGGCGTGGCTCCATCTCAAGATCGCCAAGGGGGCCCTGGCGACCGGACACGAGACTCCCCGGCCCGAGGATTACGAGACGGCCCAGATCGACATCGTGCCGCTCTCGTCGACGGGGACGGCCGTCTTTCTGGCCGCCTGCGCGAGCGGCCTCGTGCTGGGCGTCCCCGTGTCCAGGATGGCACGCCTCCTGGCCGCAACCGTGCGCCGGATGATTCCGGCAATCGCGGCGATTCTCTGCATGCTGGCCCTGGGATTTGTGACGAAGTACTCGGGGTTGGATGCCGTGCTCGGCCTGGCGTTCACCCGGGCCGGACCGCTGTTGTACCCGATCTTCGGCACCCTGCTCGGCTGGCTCGGCGTGGCCCTGACCGGTTCGGATACCTCGAGCAACGTCCTCTTCGGCAACCTTCAGCGGATCACCGCGGTGAAATTAGGACTCGATCCGGTCCTGATGGCTTCGGCCAATTCGACCGGAGGGGTGATGGGGAAGATGATCGATGCTCAATCGATCGTCGTGGCCGCGGCAGCCACCGGAGAGGGGGGGCGCGAAGGAGAGTTGCTCCGCGCCGTCTTCTGGCACAGCATCCTGCTGGCATTGCTGGTGGGAGCGATCGTGTGGGTCTATGCCCACGTCCTTCCTGGAGTCGTGGTCACGGCTGGCCATCCGTGAAGAAAGGGGTCAGGAGCCGTTTCTGACCCCTTTGCCTCGCCAACAACGGCTCCTGACCCCGTTGCCCTGCGTTCCCTGCGGAGCTTCCTCGAACCACCGGGACGAGGAAAATGCTGAAACCAACGAGCCGGCGTGAGGAAGTAACTGCCCAAGCCCGCGGGAACCATCCATCGACGTATCAATCTGTGCCGTGGCAGAGAATCGGCGACAAACGACGAGAATTCCCGCAATATCCCGATAAACGCTGGAATCCACGTGCGTTCAAGCGGCGGATCATGACCCGATTGGCAGAAAGCCTTTTCGTCAATCATTTTCGCCGAAAAGCGCCTGGTTTGCAACCAGGAGGTTGTCGGTTCGATCGGCCCTGCGGCATGTTAGAGGAGGGCGAGGCGCCAGCGGTTCGGGCGAAGGGTGGCTCGGCCGGTGCCTCGCCCTCCGATTCGATCATCAAGCAGGACGGCCGGCAGAGCGGTGCGGTGGGACCTCCAGGTCAGCGACAGGCCCCTGGCCCGACCGCTCAGCTCCGACTTCGACCATGTCGGTGTTGACGATCATCAATGGGCACACCTCCTTTACCCGCGTCGGGCGCTTCCGGCGGGCGTCTTGACCACAACTCGGGTGCTTCCCGGGCCTGCACGGCTCGTTCAGGTGGTTCAGCCTCGCGGCCATTGCGGCTCGCGCGAGCTGACTGCCGCGGCTGCTCGGTTCCCGTGACGGTCGAGCTTGAAGAGATTCTGAGATCGGACGAAGACCATGGCTTCGGCTTGATCATGGTTGACATGAGACACCTCCCCGCGCGGCGCGGGTAAAACCAGGGAAATCCCCGATGATCGACCCGGTCTCAACACCGGTGATGGGACGATCACAAGGACTTCCCGCGGCCGGTCGTCGCTCGCGACCAACCGCGCGCCCGACCGACCAAAGTCTGGCGCAGAGCGCTCAGATCGCTTCCCCAATACCAAGAGATCGAGCGGATCGAGTGCTCGTGGAGGGAATGCGACGACGTGCTCGCTCTCATTAGACAGTTTAGCTCAGCGCCCAGGACTCGGCCAGTGATCGACCCATGATTCGTAACCCGCGTGATCGTCTCCGTCGATCTTTCCCCGCCGTCTCGTGTTGATTTTCGTCAACACATCCATGCAAAACTGATTCAATGCCCGTGGACGATCTGGCATCTGTCACCCTTAGTCGCTAGAATCCCAGACGACCTTTCCGCCTCGAAGCGGGGTGGTCCAAGCGACGGCCTCGTTGGCCGGCCTGTCTGCATCAGCAATAACGATCGTAGTCTCGGTCTTAAATCAAGCTGAGCGTGGAACATCGGAGGGGTTATGCGTCTGTGCCTCGTGGAAGATCTTGCTGCGTGTGGACTCGAGCCGCTGACGTTGACTCGTCCGGTCCATGAGCTTCTTCTGGGGACAACCACGCTTGCGAGCAAGCTTGCTCGCGCTCTTGGAGTGGGGCCGGGACCGCAGCGGCGAAGCTGTCTGATCCGGTCGCACCTGGTCGAAGCGCAACGGCTGCGCGATCCGCACATGGTGGTGAACGATCGCGATTGGCTGGCGCGGGGGCCGGTTGTGGTGGCCAACAGTTGCTGGGTACCAGGGGCCGGCTTTGCGATGCCGGATGCGAGCGAGCCCTGGGTGGGCCTGTGTGATAGCCAGCCTGCTTGTGCGTGGGTCGGCCCCGATGACGCGGTCACCCTCGACCCTCTGGGTGTCGACTCCTGGTTCGAGCAGATGTTGGCCAAGCATGGCGGCCTCGAGGTCGGCGGAGACTGGATTCATCGCCCCTGGGACCTCGTCTCGCTGAACGGTGCGCATTTGGAGCGGGACTTTGCCACGTCGGACCGAGTGGGAGTGACGAACCGGCACCTGGCGACTCTGGCCTTGGTGGGCCCGGTCGATCGACTTTGCATTCATGATACGGCGCGAATCGACCCCTACACGGTCTTTGACACGACCAACGGGCCGATCATGCTGGGGCCCAACGTCTGGGTACAGCCGTTCACGCGGATCGAAGGCCCGTGCTCGATCGGCGCCGAGTCGCAACTGTTCCGCGCGAACCTTCGCGGCAACGTCACGATCGGGCCGAACTGTCGCATCGGCGGCGAGGTCGAGGCCTCGATCGTGCATGGGCACTCCAACAAGTATCATGAGGGATTCCTGGGCCACGCGTACGTTGGCGAGTGGGTGAACCTGGGAGCGATCACATCCAACAGCGACCTTCGCAACGACTACGGCGAGGTTCACGTCCCTCTCCAGGGTGACCCGATCCCGACAGGCCAGGCCAAGGTCGGCTGCTTCATCGGCGATCACACCCGGACCGGGATGGGGAGCATGCTCAACACCGGCACGGCGATCGGCGTGATGTGCAACGTCCTGCCGGCGGGAATTCTCTTGCCCAAGCATGTTCCTTCGTTCACGGCCGTATCGTACGGCCGAGTTTCGCCCGGCTTTGCTCTCGACAGGCTGTTCGAGACGGCCCGGACGGTGATGAGCCGGCGCGGCAAGACTTTCGGCGAGGCGGAAGAACAGCTTTTCACGACGCTCTACGAACAGACTCGTCTCGAGCGCGAGCGGGCGTTTCAGCACACGGCCCAGCGCCGCGGGGACCACTGGCCGGTCGCCCAGGCGGCACGCAGTTGAGCCGGCAGTCTCAGCGAGTTGAAACCGCCGACGCCCGCCGCGGGTAATGTCCGGTATGGGAAACGCGGTGGTCGTGGACGAACGAGTCGACTTCTCCGAAGTCTTGGCGGGGCCACCTGCCGCGTCTGCGAAGGGGCGGTTCAGGCCCTGGATCCTGATCTCTCGAGCCGCTCGCGGGGTGGCATCCGCGGTCGAATGGCTCTTCGGCCTTGTCTCGCTCCTGGTGGGGCTCTCGATGCTGGCGGCGTTGCCGCTGGTCCAGTTCGTCAGCCTGGGTTATTTCCTGGAGTCGTCGGCGCGGGTAGCGCGGACGGGCCGGCTGCGCGACGGCTTCGTGGGAGTGCGGCGGGCGGCGCGAGTCGGTGGGGTGGCGGCAGGAATCTGGCTCTCTCTCGTTCCCGCCTGGCTGGTCGCGTCGTACGCTCGAACGGCGGAGTTGATCGACCCCGGCGGGCGCGTCGCGCTCGGATGGCGAATCGGCCTGTTGGTCGTGACCGTCATCTCGCTGATGCATATCGCCATGTCTTGCGCCCGCGGCGGCCGGCTGCGGCACTTCCTGACGCCGTTCGTGCATCCGTTCTGGCTCGTCCGGCGGCTGCGGCGGGGTGGGCTCTACTCCGAGGCCCGCGATGGCCTGTGGGAGTTTGTGGCTCGCCTGCGCGCGCCGTATTATTTCCGCCTGGGGCTGGTCGGCTTTCTGGGTACACTCGCCTGGCTCGCGGTGCCCGCGATCCTGATCGCGGCCACAGGGAAGGTTCCGCTTCTGGGGCTGCTCGGGGCATTGCTTCTCGCTGTGATCGTGCCGTTCCTGCCATTCTTGCAAGTCCGCTACGCGGTCGAGGGGCACGTTTCGGCCCTCTTCTCACCGCGGGCCATCCGCGATCGGTTCCGCCGCGCTCCGTGGGCCTTCGCATTTTCGCTGCTGGTCCTGCTGCTGGCGGCAATTCCGTTGTACCTGCTCAAGATCGAGATGATTCCGCGCGAGGCCGCGTGGTTGCCCAGTCTGGTCTTCGTGATCTTCCTCGCCCCGGCCCGGCTCCTGACCGGCTGGGCCTACGCGCGATCGGGCCGACGCGAGCGCCCGCGCCACTGGATCTTCCGCGTGCTGGGCCGGCTCGCGATCGTGCCGGCCGCGGCCCTGTACGTCCTGATCGTGTTCCTGGCCCAGTACACGTCGTGGGCCGGCGTGAGCAGCCTGTACGAGCAGCACGCTTTCCTGCTACCGGTACCATTTCTCAACATGTGATCTGTCTTGCACTTTCTCGTCGGTCAGGCTTTCCAGCCTGACTGACGCGAAAAAGTGACCAGGCCGTCAGGCTGGAAGCCTGACCTACGAGAAAATCCCGATGAGATACGACTTACCCGAGTATAGCCGCCGGCGACGACGCTTGTTATCGATCGCTTGGGCCGCTCATGCCAGCCGTCGCCGCCGGCAGGCCTCCTGATAGGTCGCTTCAAAATCGACGGGCACAAAAAGATCGCCGGTCAGTCGCAAGGGGAGTTCCGGCAGCGGATCGCCGACGGCAAAAGTCGCGGGCCAGATATCGATCTCGGCGTGCTCGCGGCGCAGGACCGGCCGGTAGGCGACGGCGTAGAGGGTCGCCTGCGCGGGCATTTCGGACCCTCGGGCCGAAGGCAGCAGTTGGATGATCTCGTTGTGCAGGTTGGCTCGCCGGCTCGTGACGATGTCGATGATGATCAAGCTCACTCCCTGGTGGAGATACGAAGCACACTTGATCGCGAAGGCCTGGCGCTCTTCGGGCCGATCTTTATTGCCGGGACCGATCAATTCGATGGCCGCAACCAGAGTGAGTCCAGCCATCGTCGAGAAGAGGCGCACCTCGAAGGTGTCCGGAAACGTCGCCGGCACTATATGGGCCGGTGCCGGGGGCGCCCAGGTCGGGGCCAGGGCCAGGGCTGGGCCAACCGGCTCGGTCCGCGCCTGCGCGGCGGAGCGTTCGAAGGTGGCAATGTCGATTTCGAGATGGTTGCCAGAATGCGTATGTTCGGCAACAACGAATTCCGCCGGCACGCGCTCGCTCAACTGGTCCGCGATTCGAGTCGCCCACCCGGAATGAAATGATTCCCAGGGGAAACGCTCGTCCAGTGGGGCGTGAAAGTGATCCAGCAGCGGCATGATTTCACCTCCCATGGTGATTTCCATCTCAACACTCAGGTTCCACGCAAAGCAGTGACGCGCCAAGAGCTTCGGCCGATTGCCATGACCGGGACCATGATGGGCACCGACCTTCAGGCAACCTACCACGTAGCAACACCCCAACCTCGTGGCGATGTGGCTTCAAGCGGCTGTCGTTTGCCACGACGGCGACGTTCGCTCACGTCGTGTTCGATCTTCTCCTGGCCACGAGGATCTCTTGCCCGCTCCGGTTCTCAAGAATGCATTCAACGACACTGCCAGGAGGAAACTCCCATTCTTCGTCGTTCGGATCATAATCCTGGGTTGGAAGGACTCTGTACAGGTTCTTACCGAGCTTGACGGCCTGAGTCGGTCGAACGACGGACGTCCCCTCGTTGAGAAGGGCGACGTAGACCGTCAGGACATCAGTAGAGGAAGCCATCTCCGCCGACATGAATCACCTCTCTCGTCACGTCGTCTACCACCACGGATCTTCCCGTCGTTGGATGGACATAACGGCTCGCTGACTGACGCGGGCTGACATGATTCGGGGCTGGAAACGTCTGCCCGCCCAGAATCGCCTCCGTAATCTGAGCCGGCGTCCAACCGCGTTTCTGCATCCGATTGTGCCATTGCCGTGCCGAATGATTCTTACCCAACGTCCACGCTGGGACACCCGGCACACCTGGACTCATGCTCGTCTCCAAAGGAAGCGCGACAGTCCTCTGACGTGCAGTACAGGCTATTCCAAATCTAGTTCGACGCGATCAGAAATTGCAAGATCTGAACCCGTCTCTTCATGTCCTCGCAAAGAGCAGCACTCTGATGAGTGCCGCGGTCACCCCTCGATGAGCCGCCGGTCAGACGACCGATTCACGCCCCCACGGGCGTGGTCGGATCGCCGCCGTCCTCGACCCAGAGCCAGCCGTACTGCGTGTTACTTCGCGTCGCGGGATCATAGCGGCGCTCGCCCTTCAGGGCACTCAGCTTGTCGGCCTTGATCGCCTTCCGCTCGACGGCATGGTCGACCCCCAGGACCTTGGCCGCATTCAGACCGAAGATCTGATTCTTGATCTCGGCCGACAGTTGGGGATAGCCGAACTTTTCGATCAGGTCGTCGGCGATCTTCAGCCTGCGCAGCCGCTCGATCTGGCTCTGCGGGCTGCCGTTCCAGATCGAGTCGGTTCCCCAGAGGATGTGGTCGGACCCGGCGACCTGGATCATCTGGCCGAGCATGTGCATGCAGAGGCGCGGGGCGGCGGCCGAGAGGATGCCGAAGGTGCTGCCGAGCTCGAAGTAGATGTTCTTGATCTGTGGGTTCCGCTTGAGGATGCGGAGGATGTCGCTGATCCAGGGTATCTCCTGGGGGTCGGTGGTCTTGGGATCGACGACCTTGATGCCGGTCCCGTTCGCCAGCCAGCCGTAGCCTCGGAAGCCTGAGTGGTAGACGATGAAGTTGAGGTCGGGCCAGTCCTTGGCAGCTTTCTCGAGGTCGAGCGGCCGGCACGCCTCCTCGTTGAACGCCCCCAGGGGCAGTCCCTTGTGGACGCAGAGGTTCTTGATTCCCAGGGCCTTCGTCTTCTCCCAGAACGGATAGGCGACCTTTTCGTCGTCCATCCGCCACGCCTTCTCGCCAATCTCGGCGCCGGTGTACATCTTCCATGCCTCGATTTTCAATTCCTTGACTTGGCGTTCCATCTCCTCGAGCTCTGGTTTGCCCAGGTTGGGCCGCAGCAGGCCGTGCGAGAGCACGCGACGAGAGCCGGCCAGATCGTTGACGAACTTTCGAGTGGCGACCATCTGGTCGGGGGGGAGTGGGTTCTTGTCCCAGTCGCGGCTCGGGACGCCGCTGATCACGGCCATGACCGTGTCGCTGTCACCAAAAACCTCTTTGACGTAATGAGCGCGGTTCAGGAGCTCAATCGCCTGCGCGAGGGATTTGGCCTCGGGACGCAGCATCAGGAAGAACGACTTGATGCCGCGGCCGGTCGGGGTTTCGTCGTACCATTTTTTGCTGACATCGACGTGGTGGGTCTGGACGTCGAGGATGAACTGGTCCTTGGGCCACCGTTCCTCGAATACCTTGGGGTCATCGACTTCCTCGGCCTCAACCTGGTAGCACTCGCCAAAGACTTGGTTCAAGGCCATGAGGGCGGCGGCCATGCCGCTGCCGCTCCGGAGGAAGTCGCGGCGGGACCGGCCCTGCCGCCTGGCGGCGCGCTCGCTGATGTCGGCGACCCGGTCCTCGTACTCCTTCTGCTCCGCCGATTGAGGCGGGGGAACGAACTCCTCGTTGGAGGCGATCCGCGAAGGGATCGGCGGGAGAAAGTCATTGCCGGCATCGACATCACATTGACGAACCCACATGGATACCACTCCGGTTGGGGTTGGGACGGCGTTCCGATGCTTCAAACCAATCTCTTGAGCATCGCGAGACGAACAACGAAGCCCAGCGCACAGCACAATCTTCACAGGAACGTCCAGGATACGCCAGGTACTAGATGCTTGATCGCTCGACAGCGGAAACGTACTCTATTTCGTCGGAGCACGATGGACTTAAAGGCAAGCGACCTCAAGGCTTACGAAACGGATGTTCAGCACGCCAGGCCTGAGCTCGTTCGATCGAGAGAGCGAAGACGGTTCGCGGCGCGAGGCTGTGACACCGATCTGGCCGGTCGGGCCGCGGGTCGTTTTGGCGGCAACGGTGATCGCCGCCGCGCTGGGGCTGGCCGTCGGAAGCCGAGGAGTGGATCCGCCGCCGGTCGACGGGATCGTGGCGGCGCCGAAGCTGAAGCTTGACCCGAACACCGCGCCGCCCCAGGTCTTGGGGACTCTGCCGCAGGTCGGTCCGACCTTGGTGCGCCAGTTGGTCCTGGCCCGACAGGATGGTCCGTTCACTTCGCTGGAGGACATCCGCAGCCGGGTGCGCGGCGTCGGCCCAGCCACACTCGAGCAGCTCGCGCCGTACTTGAGGTTCGAGTCCGCGACCGCCTTCCGCCCGGATCAACTGGCGAGCTCCCATGGCGACCGGCCGGGTAAGAAGCCGCGGGCGAGGGTTCGAAAAAAGCCTCGATCGCCAACACCGGCACCGGCGCGCGCGCAGACGCAACTGGTGGCGCAGACCGCGGAACCGGGTGCTCCGTGACGGATCCCGGCCGCGAACAGGACGTCAGTTGGCGGGACAGCCATGCGGCGACGTCTCGGCTGATGTGGCGTCGCGAAAGGGATTCTCGGGTCGAGCTGTCAGCCCTCGCTCAACGTAGCGGCGGTACGCCGTCTCAGGATCGCGGACGCCCACACCTGCCTGCCAAGGCGGCGTACACGAAAGAGATGGAAGTGGTTGGGCATCAGCACGAAGCGGAATAATTCCCAGCCGATTCGGCTGACCGTCAGAGCCAGTCCATCGATAATGCGCTGGTGGTCGGCGTCGTCGTGGAAGATCCGCTGGCGCGCATTGCCCCTACACATGACATGATGGATGGCGCCAGGGTACTCGACTCTCAGCAGCCTGCTCATTCATATAGCCTAACGCCTCGCGAACTTTGCGCAAACCGAAAACCGGATCCGGCCCCCTGCATTGGTGATGTTATTTCGCGAGCGCTTATGGGTGCGCGCTTGCTTGACAGTGAGCGTTCCAGTGGGCAATAATGCCTTTGCCACCCGGAAACAAACGTGCACGCCTCTCCAGATCTCCACTACAATGGCCAGCCTGCGACTGATCCAGACGAGCGATTGGCACTTCGGACAACAATTCGGCACCGTTGAGCCCAGCTTAGCCAGTCGGCTTCGCCAGGCGAGAGCGGATGCCGTAGAGCAAGTATTGCAAACGGCTGAGCGAACGAGCGCCGATTTAGTGTTGGTCGCTGGTGACCAGTTTGACGGCTCAATGCCCGAGCGTTGCTTGGTTGACGCGATGCTCCAGCAAGTAGCCGCTCACTCCGACGTCTCGGTTCATATGATCCCGGGCAACCACGACCCTTGCGAGCCGGGCTCTGTCTACGACTGCCAGTACTTTGCGCGGGAGAAACCGCCGAACCTCCACCTTCATCGTAAGTACGAGCCGATTTCCCTGCCCGGCCACGGGGCGACACTCTTCCCCTGCCCTTGCGTCTGCAGGTTCGGAGACAGGGACCCGATGGACTGGATCCCCGCCCGTCGTGCGGACGACGGCTGGCGAATCGGGCTAGCGCACGGCTCGCTCCCGTGGTGCGCGGACCCCGGGCACCGCAATTTCCCGATCGCGGACGACGCGCCCAGCCGATTCGATCTAGACTATGTGGCTCTCGGCGACTGGCATTCGCCCACTCCCGACCCCTCAGAGCGACCTCATGAGCGGATGTATTACGCTGGTTCCCCTGAGATTGGCGGGTGGGACGAGATGAGAGGGGGTTACGCGCTGGAAGTGGTCCTCGACTCTAAAACTGGATCGTGTGCGACGGCACATCGCGTCGGACGGTTCGAGTGGTCGGAGCTCTCCGTTGAGCTCTACACAGCCGACGACTTGCACAAACTGCAGAATCGACTTACAGCGTTGGCCTCGCCGACACGGTTACTCCGCGTTCTCGCCCGGGGAATCCTCTCCCCGAGTGATCAGCTCCAGCTGGAGCAACTTGCCTCATCGGTGGCCAGGCTGTTCGCCCAATTGAGTGTACGAAGCGACGACATCCGAACGAATCTTGAGACCGACGATCATGTGCCTCAAGACCCTTGGCTTCGGGAGGTCCACCGTCGGTTGCTAAAGCTGACGGAGGACCAGAACGACGGTCTTCCGAAGAAAATCCCCCGAGACCTTTGCCCCATTGATGCGGAGATAGCTCGTCGAGCCCTGGGCCGTTTCCTTAGCTATCTCCCTTGATAGCTCAAGGAAGGAGGTTCTCATGTACCTAAGGCTTGTCCGTTTGCGGTCCTGGTGTTGCCATGACGAGATCGATGTTCCGCTGGCGCCGGGCCTGAATGTCTGCGTAGGGATGAACGCCTCGGGCAAGACGATGCTTTATCAGGCAATCGTCACCGCATTGACGCAGAAACATAATTCCACAAGCAAAGCGCTGCAAGACCTGAAGCCCTGGCACGCGAGCACCTTGGGTCCCACAGCAACGCTGGAGATCGTCCGTGGCGACAATGTTTGGAGGGTGGTCAAAAGGTTTCTCGATCAACCCGCCCTCCTGCTCGAAAAGGAAGATCACGGAAAGTGGAGGCGCCAAAGCGATGGGCAAACCGCCGAGGCGGAGTTGAAAAGTTGGCTGGATGCCGATGGGGCCGCCGGACGG
>JBIOJM010000052.1:0-39896 GCA_044450785.1 Isosphaerales bacterium | reverse complement strand
CGGGGCAACTTTGGTTGGGGTCGCCCGGTGCGAGACCCGCACGCCGGTAAATGTGGGGAATTGACCCCACTGCGACAACGGGGAGGGAGTGGCCGTTTACCCCGGCCTCTCCCTTACCCACTTCTGCTGATTCGTGTCGTTTTTCTGTTCCCAGGGCGTCGCCCTGGGCTGATATGTTACTGCCCCTTTCGGGGCGAAGACGCAAAGGCGCAACATCAAAACTGACACCCTTGGGCAACTCCACTCCTGACGATCACCTTCGGAGCCACTTGCGTCTTGTCACGGCTTGATGCCGAGCCGTTGACGGAGGTGGATGAACTTATCGTGGAGCGCGCCGCCGCCCAAGTCGGGGTGGAGGATCGCCGTCGCATCAATGAGCCGTGCGGCCTCTTTGAGCTTGCCGGTTCGGAAATAGGCCACTGCCAGCGCATACCGCGCGTCGAACCAGGGGAGTGAGCCGGCGGGACTGTTCTTCATCCGCAGCCGCTGGACGTCGATGTCGAGCGCGTAGGCCTCGAGCCGGTTATAGGTATCCCCGAGGTCACGGAGCAGCCGGTCGCTCGTTCCCTGGGGAACGCCGCGCCAGGTGAGGAGCGACCGGCGGGCCTCCCGGTCAGCGCCGGTGAACAGCAAGCCGCGCGTCTGACGCATGGCCAGCTCGCTGCGCTGCTCGGTGGTCATCTGCTCGTCGGCAGTGATCAGAGGTTCCACGATCAGCTTGAGGACCAAGCCGAACCGCCGCTGGCGCAGGTCGGTGTCGGAGCCGGCGGCGCACTGATCGAGCAATCGGATGGCATCAAAGAGAGCATCCAGCTCGGTCGGGGCTCGCCACGAAGAATGGCTCTGGGCCTCTCGTTCGGCCTCGACGTAGCGACCGAGCTCGACGAGAGCGACCAGGCGGTAAAGCCGCGCCTGGTATTGAGTGAGGGGAGATCCGGGGAGGGTGCCGGCGCGGTCGCACAGTTCGCGGGCGACCTCCGGCCTGCCGACTCTGGGGGTCAGCTCGAGTCGGGCCCTGGCCAGCAACAATTGGGACTTATCGCCCTCGGAACGCGCCTGGGTCATACTCGCGGCCGCGAAGCGGTCGGCCCGCTCGAACAACTGCGTGAGGCGGTGCCGGTCGGGGTTGAGCTCTTCGCGGTCCAGTTGATCGCGATCGAGCGCGAGGATGGCCAACCGGGAGTCGAGCCAGCGGGACGACTCGGGGGAGATGGCCGACCACAAGGATTCAGCCCGATCGCGGCTGGAGTCAGCGAGTGCGAGCCGGCCGAGGAGCCAGCGTGCTTCATCGGTGGCGGGCTCTCCAGGGAAGTCGCGGATCTGCGCCTGGAGCGCCGCCGCGTAGGATACACTGGACGAGCCTGGCAGGCCCAAGGCCAAGGCGCGGCCGCGCGCCAGGCAGCCAAGCATGCCGGCCTTGGCGCGGAGAGAGGTCGAGGCAGGGCTGCCGACGACCTGGGATAGCACCGCGACGGCTTCCGGAAACTTGCCGGCCTGAAAGAGGAAACCGCCGGCGCTCAGCCGGTAGGCGGCCGCCGCCTCGGCCTGGCCGAGCGCCGCCGCTTGATCCGCGGCCCGTGCCATCTGGGCGCCGGCCTTCACCGGGTCTCCCACCGTTCCATAAGCAACTGCCAATTCCTCCCAGACTTCGGGCGGATGCTTGCCATCCGGCGCGATCGCGCTTTGCCCCAGCTCGAGGAGCGCCAGCCTCGACTCCGGCGACGACCCGCCCCGCAGCTCCTTGATCCAGCGGAACAGGTCGGACTCGAGGCCGAAGCGCCCGGCCGCCGTGGGCGAGCCCGCCAGTTGAGCCAGGCGAACCCGGACCATCCAGAGGGCTTTCACCGGCCCTTCGAGCTGCGACGACCCGACCGCCGCGATCGCCTCGTCGAATTTCTTGTCGCCCAAGAGGAACGGGACGCGGACCTCGACGACCTCGCGTGCGGGAGGAGGGGGGGTCGAGCTGATGGCGGCGTCGAGCTCCTTCTGGGCGTCGGCCGGCTTACCCGAGCGGCGGAGCAGGTCGGCCTTGAGCAGGTGCCAGTAACCGGCGAGGCCCGGTTCCGTCGCGGGCTGGTCAAGCAGGTCGAGGGCCTCGGATTCCCTGGCACGCCGGCCGGTCGAGGCGACGGGCTCGAAATCAGCGCGGTCGGCCAGGGCCTCGGCCTGGCGGAAGCGCAGGTTCTCCGCCAAGGTGGGGTTGTTGCCGCCGCCGGCCACCGCGCGAAAGCGCTCGATCGAGTCGTCGAGCGCCTTGACCGCCTCTTGCCGAGGCTTGGGATCGCCGGGGGTCAGGGCCCCGGCCTGAGACCAGCTTTGCGCCTGCGCCCAGCGATAGACGGCTGCGTGAAACCGCACTTGCCGCTCGCGGGGCGGGTCGGGATTCTGCTTCAAGAACCAGTCGATGAGATCGATTGCCTGCGACCAATGGCGGCGGCGCGTTTCCGGGCTGGTCGACGCCTGCGCGGCCCGATCGAGCGTGCTGGCCATCTCGAGGGTCAGCTCTTCACGGCGAGAGACGTCGAGCGTCAGATTCTCGATTTGATCGCGAACGGCCGTCAGGTGCTGCGCCAGCTCATCGTCGGCCGGGGGCTGCTGGGCAGCCGCGGTGAAGGCCAGGGCGACCAGCCACCAACCAACGACGGGGATGAGGCAGGCACCCTTCTTACGCGACAAGGACGGGAACCTCCTCGGGAACTGGTTCTTTCGCTTCGGGATGGAAAGCCACGGCGAGAATGATTGAAGCCAGCACACCAAATGCCAGCGGAACGAGGAACAGGTAACCGAACTGGATCTCCCCTCCCGGGGTCTTGAAAACGTCTCCGAGCCAGCTCCAGAGAAACCCTCCCAGAAACGGACCAAGGCCGAGGATCAACAGGTTGAACAGGCTCTGCGCGCTGGTCCGAATGTCCTTGGGGAAAGTCTCATCGACGAAGATATAGACCGTCGCGAAGAAGAAGGCGTAGGCGAAACCATGAACGACGTTGCTCAGGATGACGATCCACAGCCACATCGTGCCTTGGTAGTAATAGCCTAGCGAATAGATTCCGAAACGGACAACGTGACCCAGGATTCCGATGATCATGGTCCTGCGCCATCCCAGCCGCTTCAGGAAGTACCCGAGCCAGGCCATCGTGAAAATCTCCGCGATTTGACCGATGCTCATGGCCGGCTGAATCCAGTTCTCCGGCAAGCCGAGCTTCGGGAGGAACGAACTGGTCCAGACGAAATAACACCAGTGCACCAGCGAGTCGAGAAAGGTCACGAAGAAGAGCACCAGGATGCTCGGAACAGCGAGGAGTTTAAACGCCTCGATCGGGGCAAACGCGGAGGCCTCGCTCTTGGACGGGGGAGTGTGAGGGATCGTCAGGCAGAAGACCGCCAAGACGAGGGAAACAAGCCCGGCGACGGTGAATGTGCTGCTCAAGGCCGCGGCCATCGAAGGACCGGTCTTCAGCACCTCTTTCGATAGGACCGTTCCGAGCCAGGGAACGATCCCGCCCGCCTGATCGAGCGCCGGCACCTTCGACCAGTCGATCGGAATGAAGATGAAGGGCCATGCCGCCGCGATCCAGCCAATCGTGCCCCACAGCCTGATAAAACCGAAGTCTTTCTGCGCATCTTTCAGGTTCGAAAACGCAATCGAATTCGTGACTGACAGCGTGGGTACATAGAAGAAACAGTGCAACATCATCAGCCCAAAGAATGGCCAAAATGTTTTTTGATAGGCCAGGGCGAGCATGGATAGGCCACCGATCAAGTGGCTGAAAGCGAGAAACTTCTCCTGCGCGAAGTAGCGGTCGGCAAGCTGGCCACCGAAGAACATTCCCGTCAGCGAAGCGATGGCAAACGCGCCAAAGATCCACGCTTTCTCGAGGCGACCGAAGTCAAGGTAGTCCGCTCCAAGGTAAAGACCGAGAAGCGGCAGCCATGCGCCCCAAATCACGTACTCGAGGAACATCATCACGGACAGCTTGGCACGGATCGCGGAATTCATCGGAGTGCTCGCGGGTCGAGGTTATCGGTGACGCATCGACGGTCGGCGCCTTTGGCCGGGATGCCGCCGCCAGGCCGGAATGCGAACGACTCTACCGCCTGACGGCGCCCTATGCCATCGGCTTCTGCCGGAAGTTGTGTCAATCGATCACGCTTGGGGGAATGGAACCGGACGGCGTTGTGGTCGTTCGGATCGGACGAGGGCCGGGCTCGATCAGATCGAGGATCCGCTCACCGATCCGGTGGCAGGTGTTGGCCATGGCGTAGGCGTGCCGGAGCGCGGCCCGGCCGTCGTCCGAGTTTCGGCCCAGGATCTGGCGGACCGCCTCGGTGAACTCGACGCCATTCTCGACGACGTGGAACCGCTCGGCGTGCAGCTTGCACTCGGGGATCGCCGTGGCGACCATCGGCCGCCCCGAGCCCATGGCATCCATGATCTTGGTCGGGTTGCAGGCGCGGTTGAACGGATGGTCGATCCGGTAGGGGATCAAGCAGACGTCGAACGCCTGGTAATATCGGGCAAGCTCCACCTGGGGTCGCCAACCCAGCGCATGGACGTTCGGGCGCGCCAGGAATCGCGAACACTGTTCCCACCAGGGCTCGTCGACGGCGTCTCGCACTCGTCCGACGACGACGATCGACGCGTCGGGAAACGCCTCGCCGATCCCGCTCATCAGCTCCCAGTCGACACGGTCCTCCAGCGAGCCGACGTAGCCGAGGTAGGGGCGCGGAAGATTCGCAAGGTCAGTGGGGGCCTCCGCCGGCTGCGTGAGCGGATGCTTGGCCAGGAACGGCGTGGGTGTGCCATGAGGCACATGGTGGATTCGTCCGGCGGCCTCCGGCATCAGCGTCCGCAGCTCGTCGGCCCGCAGTTTCGACACGCAGATGGTCACGTGAGCCGCCAGCACGACGGCCCGCTCCAGCTCGCGAATCCGGTCCGCCGAACCGGGCCAGTACAGACTGTAGTCGTCGATGTTGTAGTAAATGGAGACGTCGGGGTGGAGCTGGTCGTGCAGGTAGAGGTAATGGGGGTAGGACATCACCAGTCCCCGCCGCCAGCTCGGCGGCAGCGTTTGCCACCAACCGCGGATCGACCGCGCGATCGGCCGCATTCCGAGCCTGGGATAGCGTTTCATCCAGCCGCTGGGCAAGACGAGCTGGCGTTCCCAGGCGGCCGGGCCGCATCTGCGCAGCCGGCAAGCCCGCGACCAGGGGTAGATCCCACGCCGCCAGCCGTTGACGTAATCCATGCACTTCAGCAACAAGACACCGACCGAGGGGCGATCGATCTCCCGGAACAGATTCTCGGTATTGAACCAGCCCACGTCGGCCACAGCCAGGGACAGACCGTCCTGTCGCTGGTCCGGCTGCTCCGCTCGACACCGGCCCTCAGCCATCGTCGCGCTGTTGTTCATCGTCGGTGTGCCCCAGCCGCCCAGCCCCGCGAACCGGGCGCCGACCACCCAGGTCCACGCCACAGCGCTTGACGCTGCCGATCGTACGGCACTTGGCTCGAATCCACCAAGCGCGCATCTCGAGTCTATATCCCAGTTGCGCTGCACCGTCAACGCGCGTTGGGGTGAACGGGTTCGGGGCGCGGGGTGCTGAGTACCGGGGTGCGGGTTCAGTTCGACGAGCCGCGAGCGGTCCAAGCGAGCCTGTCAAGCAACGGCGTGGGCGGCGGCGGCTTCAATACGCCGAAGGCGTTGCACATCAAAGCCCAGGGTCGCGCAGCGCACCCTGGGAGGAGAGGATCAACCATTCATTTCCCCCGCGCGTTCGGGTCCGGAAGCGCCGGCGTTGCGAATCGCGTTGCGCGTTCCGGGCCTGTTTGTCGGTCAGCTCGGCGTGGACGTGATGAACCGCTTCCAGGGACCGCTGGATCTGGGCGGAGGGACTGACTGCCCCGCACGCCCGCGCGGTTCATGGCTCGCAATGGTCCAGGGCCGGCACCTGGCGTTTCCAGAAATGGCAAGTTGTTAAACGAAATGGACGTCTGGATCGGGCCAGGGTCCGCCCGTACGATGGGAACCGCCAATGGGCGGTTCTCGCGGATCTTGACCCGCCCGGTCGAAACGACGCAGTCCATTGTGACCGTCGAAGCGTGCCCGGTCGAGCCGGCCTCCGGGCCCTGACTTGTCCTTGGTCCCTGGTCCTTGGTCCTTTGTTGCTCTGCGGCCGTGCGGAGCGAGTCATTCCAATCGACGGCGTTGAACCTTTGGACAGAACAAGGTCTCCCAGCACGAAGGGCCAAGGACTAAGGACCAAGGACCAAGGACCAAGTCGTTCGGCGGAGGCATTCCATGTTCAACAAGTTGACGGCGCAGTCGCTCGGTTTGCTCGTGCTCTTCATCGCCTCTGCGGTTCCGGGTCAAACCCCCGCACCACCGGCCGGCCAACCAACCGCACCGGGATTGCGAAAGCTGACCGGCGACGACGCCAGGCGGGCGGAGGAGCTGGACAAGGCCATCGAAGCGGCGCTGAAGGCTGATCAATGGGACGAGGCGATTGCGAAGGCGGAGGAACTGCTCGCATTGCGGACGCGGGCGCAGGGGCTGAAGCATTTCGAGACGGTGACCGCGGAGTGGCGTCTCAAGACGTTGCGCCGGGTGGCCCCGATGCCGGAGGCGGATCGAGCCGCCTACCAATCGGCCAGTATCATGCTTGAGCAAGCGGAAACCCTCAACGCCCAGGGAAAGTACGCCCAGGCTCAGCCGCTGTTAGAGAAGGCGCTGGAGATTAACCGTCGCTTGCTCACTGACGACCACCCCGTCACGGTCATCGGCTACAACAGCCTGGCGGGAAACCTTCACGACCAGGGAATGTACGGCAAGGCCCAGACTCTCTACGAGAAGGCGCTCGCGATCCGCCGCCGCCTGCTCACCGACAACCACCCCGACACCGCCATCAGCTACGGCAACGTGGCGGTCAACCTTAACGTCCAGGGGAAGTACGCCGCGGCCCAGCCGCTGTTCGACAAGGCGCTGGAGATCAAACGCCGCCTGCTCACTGACGACCACCCCCTCACCGCCATCAGCTACAACTACGTGGCGGCGAACCTCATGGACCAGGGGAAGTACGCCCAGGCTCAGCCGCTGTTGGAGAAGGCGCTGGCGATCCGCCGCCGCCTGCTCACTGACGACCACCCCCTCACCGCGCTCAGCTACAACATCCTGGCGTCGAACCTGGCGGCCCAGGGGAAGTACCTTGAGGCGCGAGACCAATCGCTGCGTGCGGTGAAGAGCCTGGATGCGTCCCGGCTTCGGGTCGCCTTCGCCGGACTGGAGCGCGCCGGGTCCGCACAATCCATGCGTCCCTCCCTGGCCGCGGTGCTGGCCCGGCTCGGTCAGCCGGCCGAGGCGTGGCAACGCGGGGAGGAAGACTTCGGCCGAGGCCTGCTCGACGAGCTCGCCGCCCGCCAGGACCGGCGGCTCACACCCGAGGAGCGAGCCCGCCTTCGCGAATTGACGACCGCACTGGAGCGGCTCGACCGGCTTGTGGAGACGACGCCCAAGGATCTGGGCAAAGCCGAGCGGGCAAAGCGGTTCGAGGTTTTGGGGCACCAGCGCGACCTGGCAAGCATCGCCCTTGGTGAGTTCCAGACGAAGCTCGCCCAGGATCACGGCCCAGTGGCGGGCCAGGTCGCCAGGCTGAACGAGATCCAGGCGGCGCTGCCCGCTGATGCCGCCCTGGTCGCCTGGGTCGATCTCCCACCCCCGGGACCGAACGCGGCCGACCCCGACGGCGACCACTGGGGCGTGGTCGTCCGCTCCCGGGGGACCCCGGCGTGGGTCGCGATCGCAGGGACCGGCGCAGACGGGCTGTGGACCAAGGACGACACCGGTCTTGCGAGCCGGGTCCGGACGGAGCTGCGGAGCCGTGACGGCGCCAGCCGGGCAGACTTGCGGCAACTGGCTGAAAGATTACGCGCCCAGCGCATCGAGCCGCTGAGCAAGGCCCTCGGTGACACGGTCGACGGCTTGCCGCCGGCGCGGAGGTTGATCGTCCTACCTTCCCGGGCCATGGCGGGCATCCCGGTCGAGGCGATGCTCGCCCCCGACGACACTCGGACGGTGAGCTACGCCCCATCGGCCACCGTGTTCAAGTACCTGCGTGAGCAGCCCCGGCCGGACCGCCATGCCGGCCTGCTGGCCCTGGGCGACCCGGTCTACGAACGCCCCGACAAGTCGAGCGCCCCCAAGCCGCTGCCCGACCATGGCCTGCTGGTCAACGTGGTCGCCCCCGGCTCGAACGCCGCGACACACGGCTTGAAGCCGGGGGATGTCTTGCTCGCCTACAACGGAATGGCTCTGAACAAGAAGCACGACCTCAAGGTCGTCGCCGACGGCCAAAAGCCGATCGGCGTCGATGTATGGAGGGACGGCCAGTCGTCCCGGAGAGACTTGGCCCCCGGCAAGCTCGGTGTCGTGATCGACCTTCGGCCGGCACCGATCGCGATTGCCGAAAATCGAAAGCTGCAACAGGTGCTGGTGGCGGCGCGATCGGGCGACGAGGACTTCGCGCCGTTGCCGGGTACGCGATACGAAGTCGAGGTGCTCGCCCGGCTCTTCCAATCCGACGATCGGCCCACCCGGACCCTGCTCGGGGTCGACGCGAGCGAGCCCGAGCTGGACCGCCTGGCCGCCTCCGGCGAGTTGGGCCGGTTCGGCTTCAGCCACCTGGCGACTCACGGAGTCATCGACGAGGATGTTCCCGCCCGCTCAGCGGTGATCCTGACCCAGACCGGCTTACCGGACCCGCTGCAACAGGCCCTGAGCCACAAGCCGGTCTTCGACGGCCGGCTCTCGGTCCGCGAGATCCAGCGCGGCTGGGACTTGAAGGCCGAGCTGGTGACGCTCTCGGCCTGCGAGACCGCCCTGGGCCGTGACGCCGGCGGCGAGGGTTTCGTGGGTTTTACCCAGGCCCTCTTGATGTCGGGCACGCGGAGCGTCTGCCTGTCGCTCTGGAAGGTCGACGACACGGCAACGGCGCTCTTGATGCAGCGGTTCTATGCCAACCTTCTGGGCCGACGCTCCGGGCTCACCGGCCCGATGCCCAAGGCGGAGGCCCTCTGCGAGGCAAAGGCCTCGCTGCGCGGGTTGCGCCGCGCGGAGGCGCTGGCGGTCACCGCCGCGCTGTCGGGCGGCGTCGCGCGGGGCAAGGGTGCGAAGGCACGTCAACCGGACGAGCTTACCACTGCGATCCCCGCCGGCGGCGATAACGACCGGCCGTACGCGCCCCCGTACTACTGGGCCGCGTTCGTGCTGGCGGGCGACCCGGATTGATCCTTTTGACCCAAAACAGGATGAGGCCCATCATGAAAGCTCTTCGCGTCGCGTTCCGGTTTGGGCTCTTTATCGCCTTAGGGATCGAATTCCCGGGCTTACCCGCGACCGCCCAGACCACGTCTCCGAAGGAAGCGCAGCCCCCAGCACAGGGACTGCGGAATCTGACCGGCGACGACGCCACGCAGGCGGAGCAGCTTGACACGGCCATCGAGGCGGCGCTGAAGGCTGAGCACTGGGATGAGGCGATTGCGAGGGCCGAGGAACTGCTCGCCTTGCGGACGCGGGTCCAGGGGCCGCAGCACTTCGAGACGGTGAACGCGGAGTGGCGTCTCAAGACGTTGCGCCGAGTGGCCCCGATGCCGGACGAGGATCGAGTCGCCCACCAATCGACCGCTACCATGAACGGGCAAGGGGAAACCTTGTACGCCGAGGGGAAGTACGCCCAGGCCCAGCCGCTGTTCGAGCAAGCACTGGCGATCCGCCGCCGCCTGCTCACCGACGACCACCCCCAAACCGCCGCAGTTACAATAACCTGGCGTCCAACCTCGCCGACCAGGGGAAGTACGCCCAGGCCCAGCCGCTCTGCGAGAAGGCGCTGGAGATCAACCGCCACCTGCTCACCGACGACCACCCATACACGGCCACCAGCTACAACAACCTGGCGAATAACCTCGCCGGCCAGGGGAAGTACGCCCAGGCCCAGCCGCTGTACGAGAGGGCGCTGGAGATCCGCCGCCGCCTGCTCACCGACGACCATCCCGACACGGCCCTCGACTACGGCAGCGTGGCGAACAACCTCCTGTCCCAGGGGAAGCACGCCGAGGCCCAGCCGCTGTACGAGAAGGCGCTGGAAATAATCCGCCGCCTGCTCACCGACGACCACCCCCACACCGCCGCCAGCTACAACAACCTGGCGAACAACCTCGCCGGTCAGGGGAAGTATGCCCAGGCCCAGCCCCTGTACGAGAAGGCGCTGGAGATTTACCGTCGCCTGCTCACGAACGACCACCCCCACACGGCCAGAAGCTACAACGGCGTGGCGTACAACCTCGCCAACCAGGGGAAGTACGCCCAGGCCCAGCCGCTCTACGAGCAGGCGCTGGAGATCGACCGCCGCCTGCTCACCGACGACCACCCCGACACGGCCAACAGCTACAACAACGTGGCGGTCAACCTCGACGCCCAGGGAAAATACCTCGCGGCGCGAGACCAATGGCTGCGTGCGGTGAAGAGCCTGGATGCGGCCCGGCTCCGGGTCGCCTTCACCGGGCTGGAACGGGCCGGGAACAAGGAGTCAGTGCGCCCCGCCCTGGCCGCCGTGCACGCCCGGCTCGGTCAGCCGGCCGAGGCGTGGCAGCCGCTGGAGGAAGACCTGGGCCGCGGCCTGCTCGACGAGCTGGCCGCCCGCCAGGACCGGCGGCTCACAACCCGTGAGCGAGCGCGCCTCCGTGAATTGACCTCCGCACTGGAACGGCTCGACCGGCTGGTGGAAACCACTCCCCAGGGCCTTGACCAGGCCGAGCGGGCGAAGCGGTTTGCGGATTTGAAGCGCCAGCGCGAGCTGGCGAGCATCGCCCTGGGTGAGTTCCAGATCCAGCTCGTTCAGGATCACGGCCCGCTGGCGGGACAGGTCGCGAAGCTGAACGAGATCCAGGCCGCGATGCCCGCCGATGGCGCCCTGGTCGCCTGGGTCGATATCCCACCCCGGGGACCAAACGCGGCCGACCCCGACGGCGAGCACTGGGGCGTGGTCGTCCGCTCCCGGGGCATCCCGGCATGGGTCCCGATCGCGGGGACCGGCCCCGACGGTCTGTGGACCAAAGACGACACCGGGCTCGCGAGCCGGGTCCAAACACAGCTGCGGAACCGGCCCGGCGCCGGCCGGGGAGAGTTGCGGCCCCTGGTCGAGAGGTCACGCACTCAGGCGGAGCTGCGGCCCCTGGTAGAGAGGTTGCGCACCCAGCGCCTCCAGCCGCTGGCCAAGGCGCTGGGCGCCACGGCCGACGGCCAGCCGCTGGTCCGAAGGCTCATCGTCCTACCTTCCCGGGCCATGTCGGGCATCCCGGTCGAGGCGCTGCTGGCCCCCGATGACACCCGGACGGTGAGCTACGCCCCATCGGCCACCGTGTTCAAGTACCTGCGTGAGCAGCCCCGGCCGGACCGCCATGCCGGCCTGCTCGCCCTGGGCGACCCGGTCTACGAGCGTCCGGACAAGTCGAGCGAACCCAAGCCGCTCCCCGACCATGGCCTGCTGGTCAACGTGGTCGCCCCCGGCTCCAACGCCGGGACACACGGCCTGAAGCCGCGGGATGTCTTGCTCGCCTACAACGGAATGGCGCTGAACAAGAAGGACGACCTCAAGGTCGTTATCGAGGGCGACACGCCGATTGTCGTCGACGTCTGGAGAGACGGCCGGTCGTCCCCGCGCGATCTGGCCCCCGGCAAACTCGGCGTCGTGCTCGACCCCCGGCCGGCACCGGTCGCGATCGCCGAAAATCGCAAGCTACAACAGGTGCTCGTGGCGGCCCGGGGAGGTGACGAGGACTTCGCGCCCTTGCCGGGCACACGATACGAGGTCGAAGCGCTCGGTCAGCTCTTCCAATCCGACGACCGTCCGACCCGGCTCCTGCTCGCGGCCGACGCGAGCGAGCCCGAGCTGGACCGCCTGGCCGCCTCGGGCGAGCTGGGGCGGTTCGGGTTCATCCACCTGGCGACCCACGGGGTGATCGACGAAGGCGTCCCCGCCCGCTCGGCGGTGATCCTGACCCAGACCGGCCTGCCCGACCCGCTGCAACAGGCCATGAGCCACAAACCGGTCTTCGACGGCCGGCTCTCGGTCCGGGAGATCCAGCGCGGCTGGGACCTGAAGGCCGAGCTGGTGACGCTCTCGGCCTGTGAGACCGCCCTGGGCCGTGACGCCGGCGGCGAGGGCTTCGTGGGCTTCACCCAGGCCCTCTTGATGTCGGGCACGCGGAGCGTCTGCCTGTCGCTCTGGAAGGTCGACGACACGGCAACGGCGCTCTTGATGCGGCGGTTCTACGCCAACCTACTGGGTCGACGCCCCGGGCTCACCGCTCCGTTGCCAAAGGCGGAGGCCCTCCGCGAGGCGAAGGCATGGCTGCGCGGGCTGCGCCGCGCGGAGGTGCTGGCCCTGACCGCGGAGTTGTCGGGCGGCGTCGCGCGGGCCAAGGGTGCCAAAGCACGTCAACCGGACGAGCTTGCCGCCGCGGTCCCAGCCGGTGGGAACAACGACCGGCCGTACGCGCCTCCATACTTCTGGGCCGCGTTCGTGCTGGCGGGCGACCCGGATTGATACCCGGCCATCGTCGGTCGGGCCAACCGCGGGGCTCCACGGGCTCGGGCCCGGTCTTCGGCGACACTTCGGCATGGTTCAATTTCAGCATCTTCGCAGGTGACAAGAGCTGGGTGGCTGGGGTCGAGCTGGCGACAGCCGGCGAGCCCCCAGCGCGCAAGCCTCGGATCTGGGGGCGTCGCCCTGCGGGCGTCGACCCCAGCCACCCTGAGCTGTAACCTGCTTTTGAACCATGCCGAAAGTTCCACGGTATTATGGAAGGCCTGAGTCTCCGGACCGAGGGCTTGGACACTGGTCGTGGCACGGTTACTCTCAGGGACGGGAAAGGCCAGAAGGATCGTCTGACATTCATGATGCCGGATGAACAGGTCTGCGGCGAGGCGTTCGACGCTTAACCGTGGCGCTACATGTATCCCGGAGGCCCCGCATGCTGACCGAATCGACCCGCCGCTACTCATTTCCCTCGCTGGATGGCATGGTCTACCTCAACACCGCCGCGGAGGGAATCCCGCCGCTCGAGGTGCGCGAGGCTTTGCTGGAGTATTATCAGGACAAACAGCTCGGCATGGACGGTCGTGAGCGGCACTTTCGTCAGTGGGAGGCAGCCAAGGAGCTGGCCGCGGCCTTTTATGGGCTGACCGCTAGCGAGGTGAGCATCTGCTCGTCGTCCTCGGAAGCCTTTAACCTGGCGGCCTTGGCCCTTCAGTTGCGCGAGGGCGACGAGGTGGTGATCAACGACCTGGACTTTCCCGCCGGGGCGACACCCTGGCTGCAGGAGGCCTGCCCGGCGACAGTCCGTCTCTGGAGGTCACGTGAAGGAGCCTTGCATGTGGAAGATCTGGCCCTGCTCCTCGGACCGAAGACCCGGCTGGTCTCCACATCCCTGGTGAGTTTCTTCAACGGCTTCATGGTCCCTCTCTCTCGCGTGCTCGAGGCCGTCCGCAAACATTCACCTGCCCTCTTGGCCGTGGACGTCACCCAAGCGTTGGGACGGATTCCGCTGGATATGGCGGGGGTTGACTTGATCGTCAGCAGCACACACAAGTGGATTCTGGCGAGCCACGGGGGTGGAATCGTCGGGGTGCCGAGGGCTCGGGAGCAAGCATGGACGGTGCCGGCCGGCGGCTGGTTCCACCTGGAAGATGCCTTCGGGAAGAACCGTTTCTCCCGGGCCGCAAGTCGTCCCGGGGCGGGGAGCTTCACGGTCGGGATGCCGAACTTCCCGGCAGTCTACGCCATTCGGGCCGGTCTGGACTTCATCCAGCGGGTCGGGGTTGCGGAAATCAACCGTGCGGCCCAGCCACTGGTTCTGGCCTGTCTGGAGGGACTCACAAAACTCCCGGTGGAGCTGTTGACTCCCCGCGATGAGTCCGCCTTGGCCGGCATCCTGGCCTTCCGCCACGCCTTGGCGGATGAAATTGGTCTCCGCCTGCGGGCCAGGGATATTCACGTCATGTGCCATGCGGGCCGACTGCGGGTATCCTTGCACGGATACAACACGATGAGTGACGTGGAGGCGTTCCTGCGCGAGCTGGACGGAATACTCAGGGTCATCGGTTAAATGAAAACGTTGCTCACGATCACCGCCGCAGTCGAGGCCGGGACCGGCGTCGCGCTCGCGATCGCACCGTCGCCGGTGGTTCTGGTACTGCTCGGCTCTCCGCTAGAAAAGCCCGCCGGCCTGGTCATCGGTCGCATCCTCGGTGCGGCGCTCTTCTCGCTCGGGACGGCTTGCTGGCTCGCGCGCGATGAGGCTAAGGCACGGACGGCCACGGGCCTGATCGCGGCCATGCTGCTGTACAACATCGCGGCCGTTTCGCTGCTGGGTTACGCGCGCCTTGGCCTTGGGATGTCGGGCGCCGGCTTGTGGCCGGGGGTCATCCTCCACCTGGCGCTCGCGGTCTGGTGCGTCGCCTGTCTCCGAACCGGGCGCCGGAACGTGAGCGGCTGAATATTTCCATGCGCGGCGGATTGACAATTCTTGCCAATTCGTCCTTGCTAGCCCGTTAGCACGGAATTTCCTGGGGGTGATATGATGGCAGTCTCTCACGAGGAGTCCCCGAGATGCCGAATTGCGTCCGTCTCGCTCTCACCATCGGCTTCTTGCTGTTATCGGCGGGTTGCCAGGGCCGGCAAGACGTATCGCCGGGGCTGGAACCACAGCAGGAGGACTTTGCCCGAGCCCGAAAGGGTTTCAAGACCAAGCTCGTGCGGCAAGGCCCATCTCCCCAGCCGGGGAACTCGCTGCAGACGCCGTCGGGGGCCACTGAGATCGACTATCGATCGGGCGACCTGATCCTCACTGCGTTCGTCACGCCCGACCCAGGTGACGACCGGAGACATCCTGCCGTCCTGTTCCTGCACGGGGGCTTCGCGTTCGGTGGCGACGATTGGGACATGCCACAACCCTATCGGGACGCCGGATACGTCGTGATGATTCCGATCTTGCGGGGCGAGAACGGGCGGCCCGGCTCCTACACGATGTTCTACGACGAGGTCGATGACGTGCTGGGTGCGGCCGACTGCTTGGCCTCGCTGCCCTACGTGGATGCGAAACGCATCTTCGTGTCGGGACACAGCGCGGGAGGCACGCTCGCCATGCTCGCCGCGATGGCCTCGGATCGGTTCCGCGCGGCGGTTTCGCTGTCCGGCTCACCCGACCAGAAGGCCAACGCCGAGTCCCAGCCCATTCTAATCTCATTCGATCGATCGGACCCGCGAGAGTTCCAGCTTCGTTCTCCGGTCGCCTATGCGACGAGCTTCAAGTGTGCTATGCGGATGTACTTCGGGAACCAGGAGGGATGGGCGGTGGTGCCGACACAGCGAACGGCCACGTTGGCGAAGCGGAATGGGCTCGATGTCGACGCCATTGAAGTGTCGGGAGACCATTTCTCCTCTGTGCCAGAAGCCATCCGGCTGAGCATCGAGTTCTTCAAACTCAAGTGAGCGGCTTCGCCGAGGCAGGGAAACCCACAGACTCAACGGGGTGGGTAGTTACCGCCCCGTCATGATCGACCAACCTCAGAGGTGAGTTCTTCCGACATGGCCACGTATCGGAGGGACGAGCCGGTTGTGGCGCCGGATCAAGGTACCGGACCGGGATGCCTGGCCTGGCTCACGTTTTACTCGCGCCGTTCTTGCCGCCTTGGGACGACATGAGGTGGCACCTGCCCTCGGTCCACTTGTACCCATTCAACGGCAAAGCTGCCGCGATAGCCGAAGAGGCGCCCCCAAATCCGGTTCCGTACATCGACCTCGATGCGGAAGCTGGCCGCCTCTTCGTCATACCATTCCCGCACATCCGCGATGCCGCTCATGAGCAAGGGAAAGTTGAACGCCACCGCTCCCTCGTAGAACCGCTGGGCACCAGAGCGGAGGCGCAAGCCGCCTTCTTCATCGACTCGCAGCTCGATTTCCACCGCCAAGTGTTCGTGGGAACCGAGGTAGTCGATGATGCAGCCGCGCTGCTCACTGTAGACCATGTAGGCATCGAATCGGCGATGGCGGCTGGACTCGAACGTCCGAATCCAGGTGACCGTCTCCCGGCCGAAGGCATCCACAAAGGCGTAGTTCTCGATCGTGAACGGGATGTTGCGGCCAACCTCGGGGAACATGATTCGGCGCCATGTGCCAACGTACAGGAAGGGCAACGTGTAGAAGCGCCCGCGCCACACCTCTTCCATGACTCCGCGACCGATCGAGGCAATGTCGTCTACGCTCGAGAAGCCGAACCGGCGCTGAATCTGGGGATGCAGCCGGTCGAAGTCGGAACCGAGGGCCCGTTGGTAGATCGAGCTCATGGGTCACCGGGTGGGGGCGTGCGGCGGCACCGCGCGGCCGAAGGCACGTCGTCATCGCCCAGGAGATCGACGAGTGCGAGAGCGGCCACGCAGAGGTTGAGGGAGACGGGATTGAACGCCGCGCCCAGGTAGCGCGGGGAGTACACCGCAGCCGTCACTGTGGCCGCCAACATCAGCACGAGGCAAAGGATGGCCGGCCAGCGACGGTGCCAGAACAGCAGGAGGACGAGGGCAAATGCGATCTCGGCTACACCTGCGCCGGTCAGCACCGCCGCGATCGACCCGGCGGGGACCTGCGCATCCCGAAGCATCGCCACTTCGCCGGCGTCCCGCAACAGTAGCTTCGGCACGAGCCCATGGTACGCAAACACGGCGGCCAGCGCCCCCCGCGCGGTGGCGTGCGTGACGAATTGGCGTAGACCGTAACCCGGCTGCTGGCCCCGCTCGAGCCACAGCCGAAGTCGATCGAAGCTCCAGGCGGTGGCCCAGCCCAACAGCGGGCGGAAGACAACGCGATCAAAGACGGCGCCGGCCCAGCCGAACTGCGTCCGATAGTCGTACCAGGTGAGGAAGCGAATGCCGTCGGGCGTGGATATGTACTTCCAGTAGCCACTCCCTTCGCGAATGATCGACCGAGGATCCTCGGAGCTGAACTTGAGCGACGACACGCGGCAGCCCTGTGGTAGATCTCGCTCTCCCAGACTTTCACCTTCACCGGCGATCTCGATGCCAAAGCCGATCCGGGTGGCGTACCGGAATCGCTGGGGCACGCGATCGCCGGAGTGCGGCAGGTATTCGATCCTCGAGAAGCGGAGATCCCAGCGCTCGTGGAGGGCGGGGTTCTGGGTATGCTCCCAGAGCGCGTCCATCGAGGCTCGGATCAGAATCTCCACGTAGATGCTCATGACCCTCCCCGAGGGTTTGAGCCCGAAGGGGGCGAAATCATGGTCCCTTGAGCTTGAGCGACAAGACCCGAAATCTCAGGACACGATTCGATCCGACAGCCATCGAGAGCACTCCACTCACGGTCCGGGGGTGATGGTGGCGAAGGCTTTGATCTGGGCGGTCGGCTCGTCTTTCAGGTCGCTATCGATTTTGACGACCGCGTGGAATGGACCGGCGGTCGCGGGGGCCTGGAAGGTGATGTTCAGCGTATGATCCGGCCCGGAACCGGTCGTTTGCTCCACGGTCTGGAGGTCGGTCCGGCTCGCCGCCAACTTGGTGATCGTGAAGGGAGAGGACGAGCGGACTCGTACGACCTTGCTGACGGATTGGCCGGGACGAACCTGGCCGAAATTGATGATCGAGGGAGTCACCGACAGGGCGCCCTGGATGTTGGCCACGACAGAGATGGGGATCGTCTGGCGCGGTGAATCGTTGGTGATCAGGGTGATCTCATCCTTGAAGAATCCGTGGCTCAGACCGGGCTGGAGCGTGGCGGTGATCCGCCACTGGACCTGTCCGCCGGCGGACCGGTCCTGCTCCTTGGCCACGGCTCTCACCAAGGCGCTCTGGGTCTTCATATCGGCGATCTCCCAGCCATTTCGGCCGCCGGCATAGGTGAGAGTCAGGGCGGCCGAGGGGAGCTCTCCCGTGGGGCGGACGGTGCCGAAATCGATATGGCCGGGTTCCAATGTGATGTCGCCCCGAATGAAACACGTCATGCTCAGGTCGATCTCGTCAAAGACGGGACGGTCGAGGACCAGGGTGAGGCCGGACGCCTTGGGGCCCTGGAACTTGGTCGTATCGATCGTGGCCTCGACCGTCGTCTGGGTGCCGGGAGGGATGACGCGCGAGCCGACCCGCACTTCGGTGCAGCCGCACTTGGGCCGCCAAGTCGCGATCCGGATCTCGGTGTTGGTCCGGTTGATCACGGGGAAGGCGTGGCGGACCTGGGAACCGCGGGCGACGTTTCCAAAGTCGTGAGCCCGCTCGGGAAAGACGGTCGTTTTCCAGTCGGAGCCGACCGATTGCGCGGCGACGGCCCGTGAACCCGCGAAATAGGCCAAGGCAAGGAAGAGCCAGAGTGGACGCATCGGGGCGACTCCTTCATCTCCCAGCATGAACCAGACAGTTGGCGAGGGGTCACTGCACTCGCGACGATCATTCCTCAAGAATCGGCCTCTGCAATCCCATTGGTGATCGTCTGCTGAATTCTCCGGGAAAGCGTCCAGCCGATTGAAAGGGTTGTGCCGGCCGTTCGTCGTGCCGTCGAGCACGATTGCCGATTGAGCGGCTGGCTTGCCCGCATCGGTCTCTGCTAACATACCCGAGAAGGTTCGTCCTCCGCCATGAAAACCTGGAGCCCAGGTGACCGATGTTGAAGCCCTCGCTCGAGACTCACAACGTGGATGGCATCCTGGTCGCGGAATTCTGGGAGTGCTTCCGGCTGGACCCGGCGCCGGTCCATGACTTGCGGACACAATATGAGTCGCATCGAAAGGGGCATGGCCGCCCCGAGGTGGTCGTGGATCTGAGCGGAGTGGGATTCGCGGGGTCCGCCGCGCTGGGGATTTTCGTGGCCTTGCAGCGCCTTGCGCGGCAGAATGGCGGGAAGATCGTTTTCTGCAACGTCGACCCGACGGTCTCCGAAGTCTTTCGAGCCAGCAAGCTCGATTCCTTGTTCGAGTTTGCCGCCGATCGGCCGGCGGCTCTGCGGGCGATCAAGGAAGGGACTACTGCGGAGCCCCGTGAGCGAAAACCGGCCGGCGACGAGTCCGCGCGGCAGGACAAACCTCAGATTCCGGGTCGAAGCGGCATGGGCCCGTTGCGACGCAGGAATCGCGATCCGGAATCCGCGTAAATTCAGCGCAACCGACGAACGAGGGAATGCATCTTTTGCGAGGTCTAGACGATGGCCGTTACAGCCAGGATCCAGGTTCACGACACAGAAGGGATCAAGGTCGTCCGTTTTCAGGACCATCAGCTCTTCGACGAGCGGACGGTCCGCGAGATTTCGGATCAGATCGCCGCGGCCTTGCCCAACGACGGGAGTCCAATTCGACTGGTCGTCGATTTCTCGGACGTCAGTTTGATTTCGAGCACGTTCCTCAGCAAGCTGATCTTGCTCCTGCGGCGGGTCGACGGCACCCACGGCAAGCTACGGCTCTGTGAGATGTCGCCGATGATCCAGCAGGTCTTCCGGACCTCGAACCTCGATCGTCTGTTCAAGATCGACCGCGATCAGCGCACGGCGATCGACTCGTTCCAGTAGCCCGATCGTCTGACGCCGGCAGTCCGTTCCCGTCATCATGAGCCGCCATGCCGGCGTGAGGTGCGCGATCCCGACGAGGCAGCCCATGCCGCGTGTCGATGTGCGAGCCCGGTGGCTGCTTTCGGCGATCGGTTGCGCCTTCGTCCTGGGGGGGGTCGCCGCCCTCGGAGTGTGGTGGGGCAGGGCAAGGGCGCCGGCCGTCGCGCTGCAACGAGCCATTGAGGCTTACAACCGCCATGCCTGGGAGGCGGCCGAAAAGGGGGCCCGTGAGCATCTCAGGGACAACCGTGACGATCGCGTCGCCCTTCGCCTGCTGGCCCGGGCACTCTACCGGCAGGGCCGCGATCAAGTGGCCACGTCGATCAGCGAACGGCTGGCTGAAGAGCCATGGACGGCCGAAGACTGCTTCTTGAGGGGCGAGGCCTTCGCCCGCTCCGGCGGAACGGCTCTCGCGATCGCCGCCTGGCGGAATGCGCTCGAGCTGGACCCGCACTCGATCGAAGCACGGGTCGCGCTCGAGCAGCTCTTCTTGCGGTTGGACCGGCTCAACGACGCGGCCCGCGAGGCCGGAAGTCTCTCCGCGGAGCCCGGGTGGGAGGCCCGTGCCGCTCTGATGCTCGGCCGTATCTTGACCCAGCAGGCCGACCCGGCCGGTGCCGCGGAGGCCCTCGAGCGCGCCTTGGCCCACCCGGACCAGTGGCACGCGATCGATGACCTCGGCCGTGTCCGCAAGCAGCTCGCTCGCTGCTTCCTCCAGACAGGACAACCGGCTCGCGCTCGCGCAATCCTCGCTCTGTCATGGCCGACAACGGTGTCGGCCCTACCGCCGGCCGGCGCCCCCGATGATCCCGAACTCGGCTGGCTCCTGAGCCGGTGCGACCTTCAGGAGCGAACCGCAACCGGCCCAGCCGCCGCGTCACAGGCTCTTTCCTACCGTGAATCCCACCCCATGGAGCACGAGCCCTCCCCATACGTCGGCGAAAAACGCTGCGCCGACTGCCACCAGCCAATCTACCGCGACCAGCACGCAAGCCAGCACGCCCGCACTTACATTCGCAAGGAGCAATTCCCATTAATCCCGTTCCCCGTTCGGCCGGTCGCCGACCCAGGGAACGCGAAGGTCACCCACTCCTTCCACGAAAATGTGGACGGCGTCGCCGTGCAAACCCAGGTCAACGGCCGGGTCTACCAGACCATCGTCGACTATGCCTTCGGATCGGGCGACCGTGGCCTGACGCCGGTCGGTCACGACCGGGACGGGCAATTCCTCGAATTCCGGCTGTCGTATTATCAAGAGCCAGTGGGCTGGGATGTGACGTCGGGGCATCCTGTGCAGCCGGACCTCCCCGCCGAACTGTACCAGGGGATGCGCGTCAGCCTCGACGAAGTGCGCCGCTGTATGGATTGTCACAACACGCATCCGCACGCAATTTTGACGGGAACGGGCCCGGAGTCGTTTGACAGCGCGATCGGGTGCGAGCGGTGTCACGGACCTGGCGGCAACCACCTGGCCGCCGTCGCCTCCAAGAACGCGGACCTGGCAATCGCACGGCCATCGCTTGCGTCCGGTCCGCCGATCGTTGCCTTGTGCAGTGAATGTCACAGCCCGCGTACCAAGGATTTCAGACTGTCGCCCGGCTCGCCCGCCTCGATCCGGTTTCCTGGCGCCACCTTGACCTGGAGCCGGTGTTATTCCGAAAGTGGCAACGCGCTCGATTGCGTCACCTGCCACAACCCGCACAAGAAGGCCGAATCGCCGACACGGTGGTATGAGGCCCGCTGCCTGGAATGTCACTCAGCCGCCGGCTCCGCGGCGAATCGTCGGCCGGCCAATCGCTCGACGTCGCCGGCGACCGGGCCGGACCGCGCCGGCCAGACCTCATGTCCAGTCCAACCGACATCAGGGTGCATCAACTGCCACATGCCCAAGCTCGAGACCCCGGTGGCCCACTCACGCTTCACCGATCACTTCATCCGGGTCCATCGGACGGCTCAGATGGCCGTTGGGGCTGATCGAGCGCGTTGACCGGGGGCGCGCGATCTCGGATAATTGTAAAATCCGTCATTTCGCGGTTTTCGGACGTGATTGCCTTCGGAAGGCCGCTGTGGATTCTTTGGTGGCCGGCCCGGTTGACAGGGCGAGGTGATTCCTTGAAGTTCCTGGGGCGAGCAAGACGGTTCTTTCAGGAGCTCGCGTCGGAGCCCGAGGCGAAGGTCCAGTATTTCAACGTCATCTGTGCGTCGGGCCATCGGGTCCGTGGCGAACGGACCGAGGGGTACCAGGCGCTGCGCTGTCCAGCCTGCGGCGAGGGGGTCTTCGTGTTGCCGCGGAGTCCTCTACCCGAGCCGGTCGCACCGGCGCGCCCGTCGACTTCGAAGGTGGTGGGGATGGGCGAGGTATGGGTGGAAGAGGGGCCGGTCGAGTTGACCGATCACGCGCGGGTCTCGGTCGAAGCCGTCGATGGGGAATCGAGCCGGGTCGACGCCGAGATCATCTGGGACGACGCGCCGGTCGAAACCCCGCCGCGAGCCCGGCAGAACGAGGTGCGCGGGCGGTCAGGGCCCGAGGACGTCCAGATTGCCGGACCACCTGACGGGGTCTTGCGAGACGATGCGATGCACTCGGCCCCGGCACGAGGCCCGGGCCCATCGGAGCGGCGCCCGAAGAAACCGGTTCAGGAAGGCCGCCCCGCGGTGCGGCGGGTCTGCTCAGGTGGGCGCGGCGGTCCCGACACGGGGGGAGACGCCGCCACGAACCCGGCAGCCGAAGGCGGTCACGACGCGGCGCGGTCAGGCTGAGACCGAACCACCCGTGCTGGAGCCGAAGCCCGAGGCCCGCAAGCGAGCTTTGCATCGCTGGCTCCTCGTGGTGGTGCCGCTCCTGGTGATCGCGACGGTCGCGTGGCGTTACCGGCGGCACAGCATGCAGGAGTACCCACTGACCGTCGAGCGAGGCATAAGAGAGGGGATCCCGGCACTGGATGAGGGGAACTTCGACAAGGCGTACCAGCTCCTCTCCGCCGCCAAAAAGGCGGTCGATGAGCTGGGGGGTGCCGTCGAGGGCGCCGAGAAGATCCGGATCGCCGCCGACGAAGCGGCAATCTTCATCGACCTGCTTTCCCAGACTCCGGAGGACTTGCTGGCGGAGGCAGGCCGAACCGATCCCTTGAGCTGGGCGACCAAGTTCGACACTCTCTACAAGGGAAGGACCATCTTCGTCGACACCTGGATCACGGCCGAGCCCGATCCGGGACGTTCCGGCGGCTACGAACTCCTGTACAGGATCCTGCCCCCGGGCGAAGCGAGCAGCTTCCGCGCGGAGGGAGGCTCGCGACCTGATCGGATCGGAGTGATCGACCTGACCGGCTTTCAGCTTTTCGAGCCCGGACGTCACCACACGGGCGACCGAGTGACGTTCGGGGCTCATCTGGCCGGCTTTCAGTACGATGGCGACCGGAATCTCTGGGTGATCCGCCTCGAGCCGAAGACCGGTGTTTTCATCACGCATACCAAGGCGCTCGAAGCGATCGGATATCAGGGCGGGCCGGAAGTCGTCGACTTCCCGGAGGGCCAGCGATGAGACCGCGGATCTGGGTGCTTCTGATCGTCTGCACAGCAGGCCTGGCACCGACGACGATGGCTTTCTTCCAGGCCGATGCGCTCCCGGTCGAGCCCGCGGAGCTCGGCCGCCGGGCGGACCTGATCGGCCGGGAGGTGGCGGTGGACGACCGCGTGTCGTATTACGTGCCCCGAAACGGAACGGAAGCGGACGAGCTCCAGTTGAAACGGACGCCGATCACCTTCCTGGTGCCGCGCCGGCTTCGACCGCCATCTCCGAGCCGGATGATCTCGGCGCAGGTCCACGGTGTTCTGAAGCGCGACGGCGGCCGTCTGGTCTGCGAGGTGACGGACCTCAAGCCGGTCGCGGGCGATCTCGATCGACTCGAGCGCGGGCTGTCGAGCTTGACCGCCAAGGATTTCGAGAGGCGCAAGCAATGGGCGCGGTGGGCGGAGCGTCGGGCCAAGGACTTCAAGGATGAGGCGCTCATGAAGCGTGCCCGCGTGCTGGAAGGTGATGCACTACGAATCGAAGCCGACATGAAGCGGCTGGGTGTGGACGCGCCCCAGGAGTGGCTGGCGATGGCCCAGGAGGCCCGCCGCCGCCAGGTTCCCGAGCCCGAGCCGTCGGCCCTGGGCCATCGGGCGCTCCGGGCCAAGCTCGCGGGGGCGACCAGCGCGGCCGACCTGCAGGCGTTGATCCAGGTAATCGCGTCGTTCTTCAAGAATGCACCAACCGATCGGGAGTCGGGCCAGGTGAACCTGGCGCGCTGGGAGGCCCTCTATGAAGAGGATGCCGCGGCGACTTATCGCAAGGCCCCGCCCGAGGTGCGGAAGGGGCTCGACCGTCGGCTCTGGGCCGAGGCCACCGTGCGGTTCCTTGAATTGCAAACGACTCAGGACATCCAATCGACCCTCGACCTGGCCGAACGAGCCGCGACCATGCTCCCGGAGAAGCCGGATCTGCCGGCCCGGTTGATCGCGAAAGCCGTCGGCGCTGCCCGGCAAAACCTGGGTGCCCTGCGGCAGGCCCAGGTGAAGGCGCTCGCGGGCGTGCTGCGCGATCGGCAGAAACAGCCCGGCGAGGCACTGGACGTGCTGCGCGACTGGCTCAAGATTCAGCGCGACCGCCTGAGCGACACGGACGCCGAAGGCCTGGTCGTGCTGGCCGGCCGTTACGAGGAGCTATTGCAGGATCGTGTCACGTCCGTGGAACTGCTCCGTAAAGCCTGGAGAATCGACCCGAGCTCCAAAGAGACCGCCGAGGCTTTCCGCAGCCGGGGATTTCGCAAGGTCCATGACGAATGGGTCGAGTCGGTGCAAAGCGGCGACGGCGATTCCCCCGCGGGTGCGGAGAAAAAAGCACTGCCGGGGCCGGCTGGCTCGCAGGGGTTACGTGGTCTTACACCGGAGGAAGTTCGCTTGAAACTGGGGGGGAAACCCGACCGAGTCAGCTTTCTGGGTTCCAGGGGGCAATTGATCGAGCAGTGGATCTACCGTATTGACACCAAGCGTGTCCGTTTTGTAAACCTTCTGCACACCCCTGGGGAATTGAAACCTCGGGTTGTCGCCGACTACACCCTCCCCAGTACGAGTGTGAAGGGAGGACTGGAACCGCCTCGATAGATCGTAAGCCGACGCTTCCTGCCTCTTCCCGCGGGCCGCACCATCGGATGACCGGCCAAGATCCTGCCTACCCGCCGCCGTCCTGACCACTCCATTCACGACTCCCCATACGGTGGAGCGCGGTTCGATACCGGACGAAGGCCGAATGGATTCGTCGTCCCGAAAATCCCTACTGGCCGAATGCCAGGAAGATTTTTCCATTTTTTCGACAACCTCTTGCCTGCTCATGACGTAGTATTCGAGGTGGGCAGAGCAGAAAGGGCTCCCTCTCTTGTCAATGGCGCATAATGTGCTTGACACTGTTCGTAAGGGGCGATGCGTTTTCGCCCCTGAAGTGTGACGCGTCGGGACGACAGACTCTCGAGGACTCAGCCTCGCCCAGTTCGAGCCATCATCCAATCCGAATCGAAAGGTTTTTCGAGTCCATCAGTCGACTGGGAAATGCTGGCATGCCGGATTTTTTGTCCGATTCCGACTGACTATGATTCGTGATGACGTACACCAGGAGGTGTTTTATGGCCCGCAAAGATGCCTTACTAAGACTGACAGCTCGCCTGATCTCTCGGCGAGACGCTCTACGAAAAGCACTGAACGGCGACCTGGACAGTTTCCGAAAGTTTTCGGAATTGAACGGTGTCGGCGATAATGTGGATGCGGCGGTCGATTCGGCGAACGACGAAATCTGTTCTCAGCTCGTTGAGATCGAAAGCCGTGAGCTAGGCCAGATCGAGCACGCGCTTCAGCGGCTCGCCGCCGGGGTTTACGGCCGTTGCGAGTTTTGCGCCGGCAAGATCGCCGAGCCCCGTCTCAACGCACTCCCGTACACGAACACGTGCATCGACTGCCAGCGAGAAAACGAGCGAGCCGGCCAGTCGCGTGTGCCAGAGCCGGAATCGAAGCGGTGGGCGAAAGTCTATGACAAATCGAGCGATGAGGGTGAAGGCGAGTCGCAGGTCAAGCTGAGCGACTTTGAAATGGATTTCAGCGAGACCGGCCGGTGATCGACCGCCGCGTCCCCGACCAGCCAGCCGCCAATCCGAACCGCCGGAGATGATCCGGCGGTTTTTTTTGAACATCGTACGACGTGTTTGAAAGATCGTCCGAGGACCGCGAAGAGAGTTGCATGCATGGTTGTTTCGGGATGGAATGAACGGTCTCGGTCAAGATGCCGGCTTGCAAGAGGCGAGTGGAGCGCGCGGGGAGCGAACGATCTTTGACTTGGGTGTGCGGCAGACAGTATATTAAATCTGTACGCGCCACTCGCGTGGAGTTTGCTAGATGCTGTCTCGATCTTCTGCGGTCATCATTTCGTTGACATCGCTGAGTGCGGGGATCGTGCTGGGGATGGTCCTTGGACGAGGGGGCCCAGCCGTGTCCGCCCAGGTTGCCGGTTCGGCGCGCCGCGAGCCTGGAACGGCCGGCACATCGCCCTCCCCAGCGGGAGCGCCATCGCGGCAGAAGCAAACTGACGACGCGATTTATGCGACCCTGTCCAAGCAATACGAGCAGTTTCAGCACGTGAATCGAACGTTCGAGCTGGTGGCGAAGGCCGTATCTCCGGCCGTGGTTCACATCGTCGCGCAGAAGACCACCCGCCCCGAGGGCAATCGTCGAGCCCGGCATTACGAGGAGACCGGTTCGGGTGTGATCATCCGCAGCGACCGAGCCGCGGGTCTGTACGTCCTGACGAACCATCACGTGGTCGACGGTGCAAAACCGGCCGAGATCCGCGTGTCCTTGAGCGACGGGAGATCGATCCTGCCCGCGAAGATCTGGAACGACACCAAGGCCGACGTCGCGGTCCTCAAGCTCGACCGCGATGACCTGCCGGCGGCGCGGATCGGCAATAGCGACGAGGCCCACGTGGGCACCTGGGTGATGGCGCTCGGGAGCCCGTTCGGCCTGATGCACTCGGTCAGCCAGGGGATCATCAGCGCGCGGGGGCGGCACATGGACGAGCTCCCCGACGTGGAGAACCAGGACTTCCTCCAGACGGACGCTGCAATCAATCCCGGAAACTCGGGAGGCCCGCTCGTCAACATGAAAGGGGAAGTGATCGGAATCAATAACTCGATCGCGTCCAATGGCGGGGGTAATGAAGGCGTGGGATTCAGCATTCCGATCAACCTGGCCCGGTGGATCATGAACGAGCTGATCGCGCACGGCCGCGTGACGCGGGGCGCGCTCGGCGTGGACCTGCACCCCGAGTTTCGCCAGGAAGACGCCGTCGCGCTGGGCATGGAGCGACCGAGAGGAGCCTGGATCGATACGGTCCACCAGGCCTCGCCGGCCTCTCAGGCGGGCCTGCGCGATGGAGACGTCGTCGTCCGCTTCGCCGGCATCGACGTCATCGACCTGAACCACCTGATCAACATGGTGTCGATGGCGGCGGTGGGAGAACCGGCGGATGTCGTGATCTGGCGCGACCGCCGCGAACACCAATTCCGGGTGACCGTGGGAGAACGCGAGCGGACGCTCTTGAAATTGTCGGCGGCACCGCCGGACCAGGGGCACGATCCCTCGGGCTTGATCCGGCGCCCCAACCGCCCGAGCGGCGGGCCGACCTTCGTGATGGGGATGGAGCTCGCCACCCTGAATGCTCAACTCGCCAGGCAGATCGAGCTGCCGGAATCCTGGCGGGGCGCACTTGTCGTCGGCGTCGACGCCGAGAGTCCGCTTGCCCGGCAGGTGCAGCGGCACGACGTGATCTCCGCGATCGACAATCAGGTCATCCAGTCCGCCGAGCAGGCCGTCACGATCTTGAACCAGAGGGCCGACCACGTCCAGCTCGTCATCAGTTTGGATCGGCTGGCCGAGGGCGGGATGAAACGGCACACGGTCCGGGTGCCTTGATGAGCCCCCTCTGCGCTGCGCTTCAGAGTCTCGCGGCGGGAGAGGCACTTTCGCCGGCGGAAAGCCACGGTGCGGTTGCGTCGCTCCTGGACGGCGATGTGCCGGAGGCCGCCGCCGCGGCGTTCTTGACGGCCTTGCGGATCAAGGGGGAAACGGCGGACGAGCTCGAGGGTGCCGTCCGCGCGGTCCGGGAACGGATGACACCGTGGGACACCGGGACCGTCCGCGATTCCCTGCTCGACACGTGCGGGACCGGCGGCGACGGCCGCGGCACGGTCAACATTTCAACGGCGGCGGCGATCGTCGCCGCCGCGTGCGAGGTACCGGTCGTCAAGCACGGCAACCGCGCGGCCTCGGGCCGCTCGGGCAGCGCCGACGTCCTGGCCGCGCTCCGTGTGGCGACCGACCCGGATCCTGCCGTGCTCGACCGCACTCTGGCCGAGCTCAACATCGCCTTCCTGTTCGCACCAAGATTCCACCCCGGCCTGCGAACAGTCGCGCCGGTGCGACGCCAGCTCCCGTTTCGGACGGTCTTCAACCTCGTCGGCCCGCTCTGCAATCCCGCTTCCCCCCCATACCAACTGATTGGTGTTCCGAATGAGGAACAGGCGGCTCTGCTGGCAAAGGTCCTGTCGCGCCAGCAGCACATCCGGCGCGCCGTGGTCGTTACCGGCAGCGACGGACTCGACGAGGTCACCCTCGATGGTCCGACCCTGATCCGCGTGATCGAGGGGGCTCGAGTGGAACACAACGTCTGGACGCCGGAGGATTTCGGGCTAGGCCGCCAGAGCGCCGCCGCGCTCGAGATCCGGGACGCCTCGGAAAGCGCGGCGAAGTTGGAGCGGCTCTTCGCGGGTGAACGGGGACCGGTGCGCGACTACGTGCTCGCCAATAGTGCCGGCGCGCTCTGGGTGACCGGACGGTTCTCCTTGCGCGAAGGGGTGGACCGGGCCGCAATGGCCATCGACTCGGGCGCCGCCGCCCGGCTGCTCGAGCGCTGGCGGGTGCTTGCACCGGCGCCCGAACTGAGCGAGGCCGGCGAAGCCGGCCGCCGAGGCGAGCCGCCGGCTTCAGAACGGTCGTAGGGCGCTGCAAAGGAAATAACTTGAACGAGCGAAGCATGATGTAGGACCGCCGCCCTCGGCTGTCGTGGCTTGAAACAGCCGAGGGCGGCTGTTCCACATAAAACATCGACGATCCTCGATTGGCCAAGTTGTTTTCTGACGGCTCCCTGGACAAATCCGGGATCGGATCGCATCAGCCCTGCCCTTGCATACTATGTGACTCCGTCGTATACTTCGTGAAAGCCTGCGGGGAGTGAGGCGGTGACCGAATTCGACCCGACTGAGTGGCCGAAGTTCATCGAACTGCCGGGATTTACCCGGGCGTGGACGGCTGTCGGCTTCGGCGATAGCGATCTCCTGGCCCTACAGGCCGCGATCTTGGCGGGGCCGAACCGCCACCCGGTCGTCCCGGGCACGGGCGGGTTGAGGAAGATCCGCTTCGCCCGGCCGGGCGGCGGGCGGGGCAAAAGCGCCTCCTACCGGGTTTGCTATGCCTGCTTCCTGGATAACGGCGTCGTGGTTCTGGCCATGGTTTACGAAAAGGGCGAGCAGGCCGACCTTACGGCGGTGCAGCGGAAAGACATCGCGGGTGCCCTCCGGGTGATCGGCGAGAAGCTGAAAGGAGAGGTTCGATGAGCAAGGGGACCGATCATGAGGTCCGCCGCGCGGCCCGAACCAAGGGCCAGGAGATCGTTCAGGGATTGCGCGAGCTCACCGACGCTTTAGGGGCTGGTGAGCCGCTCGAAGCACGGTTCACGGTGCGGACGTACAAGATCGCCCCACCGCCGGAGTACCGCGAAGACGACGTGCGGAGGGCGCGCGATCTGCTCGGGATGAGCCAGGCCGCCTTCGCGGCGTTCCTGGGCGTGGACCCATCGACCGTGAGGTCTTGGGAGCAAGGGCTTCGCCCGCCCAGCCCGATAGCCTGCCGCATGCTGTCTGAGATCGAAATCAACCCGGGCTACTGGCGCAAGCGACTGACGGCATGCCTCATCGGCCCGGAAATACGCGGACCTGCCGCAGGAGTGGAAGCGAACTCCCGCCGAAGGCGGCGGACACGGACCGCCGTGAAAACCCGATGAGCGTCCGATGTTGAGAGGCGGCGATTCGGGATGCACCGGGCAAGTAGTCCTCCGAACTCCTCGCCCCGACCCAAAAGCGAGCTCGTCCTCTGCCCCAAAAGACGCACTGTTCGTTGCCAAAGCGTCTCAGGATTCCTCAGGTGCTTGCTTGGCCGATCCTTGGTCGGGAGACTGGAGGGACAGCACATTCTCCTCATCGATGGTGACAGGGGGCACGGCCATGACCAACCCGGCGGAAGCCAATCGAAATCTCCTCTTCGGCATCCTGGCAGTGCAGATGGACTTCATCTCACGCGACCAGCTCGTCGTCGCCATGCATGCCTGGGTCCTGGAGAAGCACAAGCCCCTGGGCCAGATCCTGCAGGAGCAGGGGGCGCTGACCAACGACGAGCACGCGCTGCTGGAGGCGATGGTCGCCAAGCACGTCGAGCGCCACGCCAACGACCCCGAGCAAAGCCTCGCCGCCCTCGGCTCGATCGGCTCGGTCCGCGACGGCCTTCTCGGGATCTCCGACCCCGAAGTCCAGGCCAGCTTGATTCACATCTCCGCCGCACGCACCGACGACGATCCCGCCCGCACCACCTCGAGTCTGGGGGCCTCCAGCGCCCTCGGCGCCCGGTTCTGCATCCTGCGGCCGCACGCCCGCGGGGGATTGGGCGAGGTCTTCGTGGCGCGTGATACCGAGCTTAACCGAGACGTGGCGCTCAAGGAGATCCAGGACCACTACGCCGACGACCCACGCCACCGAGCCCGCTTCGAGTTCGAGGCCGAGATCACTGGCGGGCTGGAGCACCCGGGGATTGTCCCGGTCTACGGCCTTGGCCATACGGCGGAAGGCCGGCCGTTCTACGCCATGCGGTTCGTCAAGGGGGATAGCCTCAAGGACGCCATCAAGCGGTTCCATCAGGCCGAGCGGCCGGGCCGCGACCCCGGTGAGAGAAGCTTGGCCCTGCGCGGATTGTTGGGGCGGTTTGTCGACGTTTGCAACGCCTCGGCCTACGCGCACAGCCGCGGAGTTCTGCACCGGGACCTGAAGCCCGGTAATGTCATGCTCGGCCCTTACGGCGAGACCTTGGTCGTGGATTGGGGCTTGGCCAAGGTCGTCGGGAGACTGGGGGAGGCGGACGGCGCTTCTGGGACGGAGACGACCCTACGGCCCCCTTCGCTGAGTGGGTTCGACCCGACTCAGGCGGGAACTGCGGTCGGAACCCCGTCGTACATGAGCCCCGAGCAGGCCGCTGGCGATCTGGACCAGCTCGGGCCGCGTTCCGACGTTTACAGCCTGGGGGCACCCTCTTTTGCCTGCTGACCGGCAGGACACCATATGAGGGGTCGGACGTCGGCGACGTGCTGCGCCGGGTGCAGCGGGGCGAGTTCATGCCACCGAGGCAGGTCAAGCGCGCCGTCCCGACCCCGCTGGAGGCGATCTGCCTGAAAGCGATGGCGTTGCGGCCCAAGGACCGCTACAACTCGCCCAGGGCGCTGGCTGACGACATCGAGCATTGGCTGGCCGATGAGCCCGTCAGCGCCTGGCGGGAGCCGCTGCCCCTCCGGACCCGGCGCTGGATGAGACGGCACCGCACGCTGACGACGTCCACCCTGGCCGCCGCATTGGTCGCCGGGGCGCTGGTGGGTCTCGGTTGGGCGTGGAACCGTTCGCAACGGCTGCGCAACGAGTCGGCCGCGCAGGCCGCCCTCTCCGATGCCGACCGCCTGGGCGTTCAAGCTCGTGCCACGTCGGATCTCGCCGTCTGGGGTAAAGCCATCGCCGCCGCGCGTCGCGCCCAAGCGTTGCTTGAGTCCTCAGGCGGCTCTCCCGCGCTGGTTCGCAAGGTTGATGCGACCCTGGCCTCACTCCAGGCCCAGGAGCGCGACCGGAAGATGCTCGACGACCTGGAAGAGGCAGCCCTGCTAGCCACGATGCCGAGCCAGGGAGATCAGCGTGAGATGTTCGACGTCGCAGCCAAGCTCAAAGCCTACGAAAAGGCATTCCGGGATTACGGGCTCGACGTCGATGCGCTAGACGGGTCCGAGCTGTCGGCGCGGATCCAGAGATCACCGATCCGGGCCCCGCTGGTCTCGGCCCTGGAGGATTGGCTCCTGACCTGGGGGCAAGACCCACGACCGACCGAGACCGGGGGCGCGCCGATCCCGGTTCCTGACGGTCATCGTCCAGAACGAGACCGACGACCTTCGCCGGGCTGTCCTCGACGCTTGCGTGCGCGAAGACCTGGGAACGTTACGGAACCTGGCGAGCCGGCTCGATCTTTCAACACTTTCGAAGGCCGACCTCTTCGGCCTCGGTTCCATCTTCCTCAAACTCAGGGATTCCGAACGGGCTCAGAAGCTCTTGAAGCGGGCCCAGGAGCTTTATCCGGATGATTTCTGGATTAACTTCCACCTGGCAAGTGCTTTCTCGGGAGCACGTCCCATCAATCATGAACAGGTCACTCGCTACTACGCAATTGCGAGAGCCTTACGTCCCCAGAGCGTCGGGGTCCGGCTGGCCCTCGCCAGATCCCTGTACAGGAAGGGAGAGCGGGACGAGGCCATCGCGGAGTATCGCCGGGCGGTCGCGCTCGATCCCCAGAATGGTTCGGCACGCCGCTCTCTTGGAGGAGCTTTGGCAGGCAACGGGAATCGGGACGAGGCCATCGCGGAATATCGCCGGGCGGTCGCGCTCGATCCCAAGAATTTCAATGCACGCTACGAACTCGGCCAAGCCCTGCGAGCGAAGGGAGACCTGAACGCGGCCATCGCGGAGTACCGGAGGGCTGTCACGCTCGACCCGAGGGGTCCGCTTGCCCACATGACCCTCGGCGACGCTCTGCTCGCGAAGAGGGACGTGGACGGCGCCATCGCAGAGTATCGTCAGTGGGGAGCGCTTGACCCCAAGAAGCCCGTGGCGGCCCATAGCAGCCTCGGCGACGCTCTGCGCGCGAAGGGGGACCTTGAGGGGGCCATCGCGGAGTACCGCAAGGCCCTCCCGCTCGACCCCAAGCATTTCCTTGCCCCTTATGCTCACTTAACCCTCGGCGACGTCTTGTGGGCCAATGGCGACCTTGAGGGGGCCATCGCGGAGTACCGCAGGGCCGTCCCGCTCGACCCAAAGCACCCCTCTGCCTCCTTTGCCCACACAACCCTCGGCAAGGCCCTGGAGGCCAAGGGGGACCTTGAGGGGGCCATCGCGGAGTACCGCAGGGCCGTCCCGCTCGACCCCAAGGATCCCTTTGCCTCCATTGCCCACGCGAGGCTCGGCAACGCGCTCCGGCGCCGCGGCACGACCCCGGTCACGCTCCCGGCCGATGTCTTCGCACATTGAGAAAAGTTGGACGGTGGCCAGAAGCGGCGAGGTTGGAATCCTTTCTGGGGAAAAATGCCCGAGGATCGCCAGACCCATTATGGGTATGGGCGGACAAGCTCGTCTGGGCCCGCGAACCGGCATCGGAGAAGCCCCGCTGATCCCAATGGCTGCTCGGCTCATTTCGTCGTTTCGGCCGCCGATCTTGTCGTCATCGCGCCGATCCAAGAAGATGATGTGAGCGAGGAAGACGATCTCAGTCAAGGAGCCCCTCTCATGTCGAGCAAGCTCATCGACTTGACATTGCCGGCCCACGACCCGAGCTTCCCAAAGCCTCGGGGGCTGGTGCCGGTCCCACCCGAGGTGGCGGAGTCCGTCGCCCAGGAGGAGGCCCGCATCGCCCGGCAGCATGGCATTCAGATCGCTCCCGAGGCGAGGCAGAAGATGCTGGATGATTCGACTCTCAATTACTATTTCGATGACGCCTACATTGCCTATCGCCGCACGCCTCAAGGAGTCGAAGTCCTGGCCGTGGGCTGGGAAGAGGCCAGACAGTACATGAAGGACCACCCACTCGAGACGCGGCGGGACGTCTTGATCGGAGGCGAAGAGTCGAAACCTGCCGATCCCGAGACGGCCGGTGCCCGGGCTGAATTCTCAAGGCCAGGAGGTCCGCTCCGGGCTGCTCCGGACGCGGATCGTGGGGATGGACGCGACCGAGTACACCTTCCCTTGCTATTTCCTGGGCGATCCCAATGTCCCGGCAGCGAACTCCAAGAACTTGCTCGGCCTGACGGGCGTCATCAACCAGGTCCGGTTCACCTTCGACGGCACGACTTCGCTCGTTGCGCCTCACGGGGTTCTGGTCGTGGAGAAGAAATCGCCGGTACAATCGGCGCGAGGTCTCCGGCAAATTCCGGCGATCGCCCGCCGGGCGCTCGAATACCGAAGATTCTCTCCTTCGACTGGAACGCCCCGCCGCAGTTCCCCGAGATCGGCAAGGAGCGAACCTGCGTGGTCATGTCTGCCGGGCCCGATCGAGCCACAGGTCCTCGTAAACCGAGTATGGGGCGGGTTTCATCCCGAGGGATTGATAGGTGCGTTGCGCGGGGGCATTGGAATCCTCGACGTAGAGCCTCAGTCCGATGACGTCCAGGTTGGCGCGGGCCTCGTCGCGGATGTGCCGGAAGAGCGCGCGGAAGATCCCCCGCCCGCGATACGGCGCGGCGACATACACGCTTTGCAGCCACCAGAGCCAGCCGTTGCGCCAGTCGCTCCATTCGCGGGAGACGGCAGCCTGACCGGCGAGCTGGGCGGGGACATCGATCTCGGCAACCCAGTATCGGAGTCGATCGGGTTCGGCCAGTGCGAGCGCGACACCGCGGTCGAGAACCGACGGATCGAGCACTTTTCGTTCGGTCTCGAGTGCGAGCAGACGATTGAACTCGGCGATCGCCGGCCGATCGGGCGGTCGGGCCTCGCGGATCAAGAGCGGGGAAGTCGCGTGGTCGCTCAAGGGCGGTCGCTCCGCCGGATCCGGGCGCGGCGACTGGCCTCCTGGAGCACCCGGAGCTCCTCCTCGGTCAAGCCCGCGCGGCCTTCGCGCGCGATCTTGGCAAGGACCTCGTCGAGCTGCTTGTCGAGCTGTTCTTCGGGCAACACGGAAACGGAGCCGGACTTGCCGGACCCTCCCACGCTCGCTGCGCTCCTGGAAGGACTCGGGGTCCGTGACCGCGTCGGCTCGCGGGGGACCGGCGAGAAGATGCGCAGCTTCGGCCGGAAGGACCGGCCCGAGATCAACCGCGACCACCGCAGGTCGAACTGCTTGAACACGAACCCAAGCCCTGCCCCGGCCAGATGCGACTCGATCGCAATCCGCGTCGTACCTCCGCTGAGCACGGGCAGGAGGGGAAAGACCAAGTAAATCACCAGCAGCAGCCACATCGGCATCGGGATGACGATCAGCAGAACTTCGCGCCTGGGGTAATACAGCGTGTAGAGCATCACCACCGCCATGACGGCTCCCGAAGCGCCGATCATGAAGTGCTGCTGCTGCGGAGCGCCCGAGATTGAGTCGAGCAGGACCCACACGCCGGTGCTGAAGATGGCCGCCCCGAGATAAAACGCGAGGAAATCGCGGCTGCCGTACAGCGATTCCATCTCGCGCCCGACCATCCAGAGGAACCACATATTTCCCAGAAGATGCAAGATGTCGGCGTGGAGGAAGGTTGCCGTCAACAGTTCCCACAGTCGAAATTGGCGGAGGGTGTATTCGGGCGAAGCCTCGAAATAGGGCTTAATCAAATAATCGATTTGGGTTAGCTGCGTCAACAGAAAAACGGCCGCGTTGATGATGATAATCGTCTTGCAGACCGGCGCCAGACCGGTGAACCAGCCGGATCCTCCCGTTTCATCACGATAGTACTCGCGGTCGGAAATACCCATATCGGCTCCGCTCTGGCGGAACGAGATCCATCCTGTGAACGCTGGTCGAGCCCGATCCGGCCGTTTCTGCCGTTCCCGTCCGTTTATCATCGGACTCGCCGTCAAACCTGTCAACGGCTGGCGCCCGAGTGGTGACGGCCGAGCCAGGACCCCTGACCTCGACAGGGCCGGCGGACAGGGCGAAGCCGCGTTCGAAGCTCCGCCACGCGCTGGATCGGCGGGGCCGGATCAATCGAGCAGCAAGGCGTCCATCGCTTCCCGCCTGGAATCGTAGATCGGCCAGACGGTATCGAGCGCGGTCACCCGAAGTAATTCCCGCGCTCGCTCGGTCACACCGGAGAGCGCCATCGTCCCACCTTGCGACAAAGCGAGCTTCCAGCAGCGGATCAAAAGCGCCAGGAACATCGAGCCGAAGTTGTCCGCCTGGCTCAAGTCAAAGACGATCAGCGGATTCTCCTGGTGGCGCAACGACTTCAGGATCAGCTCCGCGACTTGCTCCTCGAGACCGAACGCGATGTGCTCCAGCGCCCGCGTCACCGTGATGATCGTCAGATCACCGTGACGTTCGAGCGTGAACGCCTCATCAGGAGAATAGGCATCCTCGATGGACATCGCGGGAGCTCGAAACCCTGGGCAGGAACTTCGCGGAGCGAATCCACGCCGCGTCGACTCACGACATTACAGTAGAGGTTTGGAACCAGACAGACAAGTCCCGAGCCGTCGCGTCATGCCGAAGGACGGCAGTTCGAAAACGCGCGGACGACTTCATACAGGTCGTTGCTCACCAGGAGTTCGTCATCCTCGAAGTCGCGCAGCCAGACATAGTTGTCCCGGTAAGCCTGAGCCAACAGGGGATACAGCTCACTCAACCTGATGGCAATGGAGGGGTTACTCGAATCCTCCTGGTCTTCCTCGGGATGAGGGAAGACGCGCAGACGCGCGGTCGCCATGGGCATTCCTCCTCCACGCGTTCCTGTGCCGTTTCGGCACCGAATCGCAGTCTCTCGTCCTGCGTACCGCTCGATCGGTGATCGGAGACTCGGGACGACGCAACATCGCGAGAACGAGAGACCCTCTTTCCTGATCCTTGATCCAACCTGCCTAAGGATCGGAGAAAAAGGGCGGCGAGCATCAACGAATCCCGGAACAATCCCGCGGCCGGGCCTTCGTCATCCGTACAAACGGACTCACTTGGGGCCGGGAACGGCGTGCTCGCGCCAACTCGACGCGCCAGCGAGGGGTCTTTTAAAAAAAACGGGGCGACAGAAAAGCCGATTATTGTTAAAGTCCCCACCCGGCTGAACACGGAGCCACGAAGCAGGGAGGAGCTCGGAGCATGGATGCTCGTTGTGATGTCTCAGCGCGGGCGATCTGGCGTCTCGCCCTGCTGGTCATGGGGATCGTTCCCCTCTTGGCCGGAGCCTCGTTCCGCTCGACCAACTTCGCCGTCGAGGCGCCGACGCGTGAAATCGCCGAACGCGTGGCCGAACGGGCCGAGGAATGCCGGGCGAGCATCGCCAAAGCCTGGCTGGGGCGCGAGTTGCCCAACTGGGCCACGCCGTGTCCGCTCCGAGTCCGGCTGACCGCGGGCGAGGCCGGCGGATTGACCTCGTTCGGCTTTCACCAGGGACGGGTCACCGATCAACGGATGACGGTCGAGGGCCGGCTCGACCGCATCCTGGCCTCGGCCCTACCCCACGAGGTGACTCACACCATCTTCGCCGGCTATTTCGGTGGCCCCATGCCGCGCTGGGCTGACGAAGGTGCTTCGCTCTTGAGCGAAGATCAGCGCGAGCTCGAGCGGCACGATCAAATTGTCAGCGACTTGCTGACCAGGCGCGGCGAGCTTCCCCTGGCGCGTCTGTTTCTCATCGAAAACTACCCCAGGGACCTGATGAGCTTCTACGGGCAGGGTTATTCGATCTCTCGCTTCCTCATCGAGATGGGAGGACGCCCGCGATTCTTGAGGTTCGTCCGCGATGGGCTCAAGGACGGTTGGGATCCCGCGACGCGCTCACACTACCAGCTCTCGAACGTCCGCGAGCTCGACCGCGCCTGGCGGTCGTGGCACCGCGTTGCACTCCAGGCAAGCCAGGCAACGACATCGGATGAGGTCCTGGCCGCCGGGAACCCGAGGAGAGAGACACCCGTTCTCGACTCGAACTAGCCGGTGATCGCGTGAAAACTAGGGGACCCACACCGTGTTCGTCGGCTCGCTCCAAGGGCCACGGAACCATCGAGTCCTCGGGGCACGCTGATCCGATCTCCTCCGATTGAAAAACACCACCCGCGAGCGATATCGATATGTCTGGCCGGACTCCACGGTGAAGTCGAATGCTCGCAACATCAAAACGGCTGGCTCAGGTCGATGAATCTTCTGAACCGGTCCCATCATCCGGCCGCTCTGCGTGGTAGCGTCCACCTTGGTCTCCCGTTGCAGGCCGCGCGGAGTGTCCGCCTTGGTCTCCCGTAGGTTTGGAACGAACCTGTCGACATCGACGCCGCTCCAGAAGCCGTCCGTGAGATGAGGTAGCGGATCCACGAGCGCGCCGAAACGAAGGTCCTCCGGAGTTCGTTCCTGGTCCTGTTCCGGCATATTGTCAAGAATTTGAAGATTCGGCTTAGGATCCACCGGCCGCCAATCCGACCAAGCCCCAACCCCCACCTGGATCTGTCGTTCCAGCTCGACGCGTTGGTAAATCTGTGCCATGGGGGGCGGGGCGAACCTGCCACCATCCGAAAAACTTGCCTGTGTCGCGCGATGGTCGACGACGCCGGTCACGACAGCCCAGCGCATCTCAACGCGTATTTCCTTTGCGGGATTTGGGGCATCAGCCGGCCGATCAGGTAGGCGATGGCCGTCGCGATCGAGCCGATTGCCGCCCTGATCGAGATCGTAAAGCAAGGCCGTTCCGCGACCGGCCGCGACCTTGAGCTCCCGTGGAGCGGGAATGACCAGAGCCTTGGCTTTGGAGGAAAGCGGAGTTCCTGGACTCGGCGGAGCCAGGGCCTGAGACTGAGGCGAAGGCCGGGGATCGTCCTGGCGCGGCTGGGCCGAGGTCTGATTTTGGAGAAAGGCGACTCCACTCAAGATCATGGCCGTTGTCAGGATCAAGGCAGCCGGTTTCAACTGGGAGAAAAGCATCGATCGGGCCCCCTGGTCGATCAGCCACAGGACGTTACTTGAGAGGATCGGGTCGAGCCGAGCGGCTCCGGCTGCCCACAACTTGGCAGAGCAACAGGTTTTCCGGACGACCGACGGCGGCGGTCCAAGCCGAAGGGCCAAACCAGTCTTTGACGTCCCTGTTGAATCGAGCCCACCGGCGAGGGCAGGTGCAAACGCAGCTTGCTGTGTCAACCTGTCGCGCAGCCGCCGACGCGCTCGTGCCAGCCGGCTCTGCAACGTTCCGAGCGGCAGTTTCAAGCGTTGGGCAGCCTGGAGATAACTCAGTCCCTCGAGGTCGCAGAGCACAATCGCGGCACGGAACCGATCGGGCAGCCGCATGATCTCTTGGTGGAGCAGCCGGCCCCGCTCATCGGTTTCAAACGCGTGGTCGTGTGATTCTGACTGGACTTTTTCCGCCGTCCTCGCGGCCGAGACTCGCTCGATGACACGACGCCGGGCTCGGGCGGTACGAGCGTTCAATCCCGTTCGATAAGCAACGGCGTACAGCCAGGGACCGAGCGTTTCACGAATTCGCAACGAACGCGCTTTCCGTACCAGCACCAGGAAAGTGGCCTGGAAAGCGTCCTCGGCATCCTCCGGATCACGAGCCAACGACCGACAGACGCGCCAGACCAATGGCCCGTGGCGCTCCATCAGAGCGGCAAACGCCAGTTCGGAGTCCGCTCGGTCACTCTCTCGGCTCGTCGCGATAAAGAGTTCGAGCAGTTGCCCATCGGGCAATCCACCCAAAACGCCCACGCCGTAAAGAGCCCGAACGTACCCGAGTAACGCAGGCGAATTTCCACGCACTGTCGTCGGCCCTGATCTCGAGAAGCGAACTGATCTCCACCCAACGCGGTCTGCAGGTTACTACAAAGTAATGAGGGGAGAAGGTCCTTTTGTTCCCCGATGGCGATCAAAAACAATGACCCGACAACGGGCAAGAATCCCGATGGCAATTGAGAAACTGCAAGACGTTGATGCGCGGTCCTTTAGGTCCGGATCGGCCGCGCTCACACCAACCCGACGCGCCAGCGAGGGTCGCTCTCCGGACCTGTCCGGAGAGCGTTTCGTCTTGCGAGAGCGGCCCCTCGCTGGCGCGTCGGGTTTAGGTCCGGATCGGCCGCGCTCACACCAACCCGACGCGCCAGTTTTGATGTTGCGCTGTTTTTGATTTCGCCCCGTAGGGG
>JBIOJM010000051.1:0-40586 GCA_044450785.1 Isosphaerales bacterium | reverse complement strand
ATTCGTCATCCGCTGCCGGCCCTTACGATTCAATGAATTTATAATATGTTGCTCTGCCATGACTCCAGCCTCTTGCTCGGCTTTGGGGCCGTGTTTATGATAAGGGGCGATCTATTTCGGACTTTCGCCGTGCACTCGAGCTCATGGGAGCCACGCTCATGCCCCCTCAACAACGAACCATCCTCGTGGTGGACGACGATCACGAAATCGCCGAGTCGATGCGTACCATTCTCGAAAACAAGGGGTTTCGGGTGCTGGTGGCGCGCGATGGCAATGCCGGCTTGATGATCGCGGAGCGCGAAAGTCCTGACTTGCTTGTCCTGGACATGATGATGCCCAAGAAAAGCGGGTTTCTGGTCCTGGAGAAGCTGCGGAGCCGTCCGGGCGGCATGATCCCGACGATCATGATCACGGGCAACGAGGGGAGCCGGCACCGCGCCTATGCGGAGATGCTGGGTGTATGCGACTACATCCGCAAGCCGTTCGCGATGGAGAAGCTCGTCCGATCGGTCGAAAGGGTGTTGGGGTTCAAGCCGCGGCCCGGCGAGATCGGGGACGACGAGTCCTGAGACGACTAGATGGGTGCATGTCAGCTCCGCGGAATGCCCGGCACCGTCGCGGTCGGACTCGGGCCGGGTGGCGCCGGTGCCGGGGTCAGCGGCCGGGCCTCGCCGCCGACGCCGAGCATCTCGATCGCGTCGAATGGGTCGACCGTGGTGTCGTGCTCGACTAAGCGTTGATAGTCCTTGAAGGGAAGATCGTCGGGGATCGGTGTGAGGTTCTGCTTGAGCACCTTCACATACCGCTTGACGATTTGACCGGTCTCCCTCTTGCTGAGATCGTCGTTGCGATAGGTGGGAAAATCATCCATGACGGTCTTCCAGACCTTCAGCCCCTCCTTGAATTTGTCGGCGGCGGTGGGGAAATCGCCCGTCTTGTAGGCGACGGTACCCTCATAGAACAGTTGCCGCGCCAGGACGCCGTTCTTGGTCATTTCGGCCTGGGCCCGCTCTTTCCAGTACCGATAATTCATCTGGTCTGCCCAGCGCCCCGTCCAGTAGAGCTGGTTTTCCGTCATTTTCTTGAAGCGATCCGGGAAGCAGGCATCGTCGAGCTGGATCTTGTCTCTGACGAGCTTACCGCCGCGCATGACCTCGTTATGCGACTGGTAAGTATGCCTGCCAAAAGCAACCCACTCGTTCCACGCATCGAGCCATTCGGCCTGGGCGACCTCGCCGAACGTCGCCTCGATGCCCTTGGTGCTCATCTTCTCCAGGCCGGCCGCGTAACGGGTCTGGGCGTGGGCGGGCATCGCGCGGAAGGCGATGTCGTCGGGACGTCCCTTCCGCTGAGGTGTGCGGTCGACGTACTGGATCTGGATCTCGTCGTCGGTGCCCGAGCCGAGACGGCTCGCGCCTTCGTCGACCTGGCTGACCGCCCGTGAGAACCAGCCGTAACCCAGTTTGAAATTGTCATTTCCCACGACGATATGGCCTTTCGCGGGGTCGAAATATCGCTTGAATTCGACCTCCTCGTCGTCGCGGAACAATCGGCGAAGGATGATCGACTCGTCGGAGAAGCCCAGTTTATGGTAATAGAACCACGCCGTGTCCCAGACCAGGTCTGGTGAACGTTTGTTCTTTTCGACGCCCTTTTGAACGAACTTGATCCCCTCTTTAATCCATAGATACTTATCTGCAGGTGCGTCCCATTCGACCGACACGTTGTAGGCCAGGTTCCACCCCTGAAAGGTCCAGACGGACAGGAAGTGGGGCTGAAGCTTGGTGATCAGCTCGACGGTGGTCTTCAAGCGATCCCAATCGTGGTCTCGCTTTTGTTCCTCGGCGCGGAGCCAGAGCAGGTCGGCGACAATGCCGCGAAAGCCGCCCAGGAGGAACAGCTTCATCATGAAGCTGCCGGTATCAATCTGGCCGATCGCGGCTTCGCCGAGATCGCGGCGCTTCTTTTCCTCGTTGAGCCAGGCGGAGTAGGGATACATCACCGCGAACAGGACGACGATGACGAGGCCGTAAACGATCTTCTTGTTGAAATTGGGTGCGGCAGTCATGCTGCGACCTCCCGGTTCTTCAGGATGAGATAGCCGGCGAACGAGAACGGAACGGCGTACGCCAGGGCCAGCAGACTATTCTCCAGGATCACGCGCCAGCTCACCATGTAGCCGTCAGCCACCGTGTTGCTGACGTCCAGGGCCTGGAAGTTGGGAACGAGGTAGACGATCATCGACATCAAGGGCATCACGATGGCGTCGAGCGTCTTGGCGAGCACGACGCCGGCCGTCGGCGTGAGCTCCGACATCTGGTTGTCATGGGTCAGGATGCGGATCAGCGATTCGAACGGACCGCCCCCCATGATGGCTTGCCTTGAAAAGTCGACGAGGAAGACAAACGCGAACTGACCGGCGACGAAGAAGAAGATGGTGGTCAAGAGGGCCACCGGCCAGCTCAAGAAAGTCCCCGCGCAGACGCCGATGGCGGTCAAGACCATCGCCTGGAGCCACACGCCGAAGAGCCCCTTCATGTAATTCAAGCCGAAGCCCCCCGAATACGCCAGCAGATAGAGGTCGCTCTCGGCCATTCCCAGGTATTGTGTTGGAGTCAAGCAGCGGACCTGGATCCGCAATGCGCCCCCTGAGCCGGCGAGGATCGAGGAGGGAAGCAACACGCTGTTGGTGTAATACTCCTTGATCCCAAAGACGTCTCCGTCGAATTGCCGGAGCGTGCGGGGATTGATCGCCTCGATCGCGGCGTACACGGCCTCGCCGATCTTGCCCTTGGTCGTTCGGTAGACGTTAAAGGTCATTTCGACGGTGATCGGCGGCGAGTGCAGCGCGGCGGCCTGGCGGCGGAGCCGCGCGGCTTCGTCGCGGTTGCCGGACGATTCCGCCCGGGTCGCATTCGACTTGAGCTCCGCGTCCTGCTTGAGCAGGGCGTCATACTCACCACGGGCTCGTCCGAGCTCCGACTGGTTGCGCAGGATGGCCGCATCGAGCTGGCGCACGCTGGCCGCGGCCACGTTGGGCTGCGATTTTGTCAACTTTGCCTCATCGATCTGCGCCCCAAGCTCGAATACCCGGTCGAGGTGCCACTCGATCGTGCCGGCATGGAGGAACTCGTCCAGCGGGATGCGGCGGTTGATGAAAACGGGGGGCCGGCCCGGCGGTGTAAACGGATCGGGGACGACGCCGAAGCTCCAGATCGCCATCGACATCGTTCCCCCCTCGATGTGGCTGCGCGGCTCCTTCATCCGTTGGTCGTTGCCCACGTCGATCCCCATGGCGTGCGGCGTGCCGCGCGAGTCGAGGAACGCGAGCGATCCCTTGACCGGCACGCGGGCCTGCATCCGCGTGCGGAGCTGCTCACCCTGCTCGGCGAGCACCTTGTACTCCGACATGCGGTTCTCTCGCTTCGCCTTGAGCGTCAGGGCGTCCGTCGCGCGAATCGTCGCTCCGACGGTTCGCGACAAGTAGAACAGGCTGATCGCGCCGAAGACGACCACCAGGACCGTCACCAGCGCCATGTATCCGATCATCCGGCCCCAGATCAGCTCGAGCCGGCGGACCGGCTTCGAGACCACGGTATAGATCGTCTGCTGCTGGATGTCGGTCGGCAGGGAGAGCGGCGTCATGATCGTGACCATGACGGTCAGCAACACCGAGCAGAGGAGGCTGAGCGTTCCCACATAGAGCCGGCCCATCTCGGCCGCTCGAGGCGGCTGAAGGAACCAGTGGGTGAAGGCCAGGACCAGCAGAAACACCGTGATGACCACCCACGGGGCCCACATCCGCCGGTTGGACTCGCGAATGCTGAGCAGGGCGATCGAGTAAAGCCGGCGGCCGCGGACGGCGACCACCTCGGGAACCAGCATCACGGCGATTCGCAGGAAGACGATATACCCCATGTAGGTGGCGCCGATCCGCACGCCGTAGACGAGCCCATCGCGCCACGTGAGCCTGAGTTGCGGCCCCAGAAACAGGGCCAGAAACCCCCTTTGCTGGAGGAACAAGCCGACCGCCAGCCCCAGGCAAAGCGCCAGGTGGACCCCGGCCAGCACCCACCTGTCCAGCGGCCGGCCGAACCGCCGGGTGGTGCGCGCGATCGCCGCTTCGGCCCAGATTACGTAAAGCGCGAGGCACAGCAGGATCACCGTCGTGGTCAGGCCGAGTCCCAGAATCCGATAGACCGGGATCCGCTGGACCGATTCGAGGACGCGCAGCATGACCGCCAGCGGTGTCAGGACCAGCGCGGCCACGCCGACATAGTCGTCCCATCGACCCCGGCCGACCACGCCCTCCTTGAGCCCGATCACCACCCAGCAGACGACCCAGCAGACCAGGCAGAGAAGACTGACGACCTTGAGCCAGGTCAGAAACCCACCGAAGAGATCGTTTGTGGTGAAGTTGGGATCGCTGGCGAGGAATAGCCATTGCACCGCGACCAGCCACGCGCGCGAAATCCCGGCCGCCGGGGGATTGGGGGCATTGGCCTGTGCCCAGACCAACGGCCACGAAAAGAAGAGAGCGGACATCGGTGGAGATGCTCCTCGTCAGGCGGAGAAACGCGGATCGGCGAGACGACCGGCGGCGATCAGCTCGATCGAGCGAAACCGCGGTTCGATCAGCTCGCAGCCACGTGATGGTGGAGTGTCAAGGTTTCGACCGGGTTCCCGCCAGCTTGCCCGGCGCCGGGGTGCTCGGCCGCACCATGTCGTGTGCCACCTTGCGTCTCCCAGGGTGCAGATCGCTCTCTTGAACGATGCGCAGGAACAGCTCCTCGAGCGTGGTTGTGGGATGGTCGACCATCACGTCCTCGCCGCCGTGCCGTTGAATCAACTCGCGGATCTCATCGATGGCGGCGGGGCTGAGATTGCGCGCCTTGATCTGGGTGACGTCCTGAACGGTCAGGAGGTCGGAGACGCGTCCGAGCTCCTTGAGCTCGCCGTGATGGAGGATCGCGATCCGGTCGCAGATGTCTTGCATGTCGGCGAGAAGGTGGCCCGACAGGACGATCGTCTTGCCCTGCTCGCGCAGCTCGCGGATCAGATGCTTGATCTCCGACGTGCCGATGGGGTCGAGGCCCGAGGTCGGCTCGTCCAGCAGGATCAACTCCGGATTGTTGATCAGGGCCTGGGCCAACCCGATGCGACGCTGCATTCCCTTGGAGTACTCGCGGAGCTGGCGATGCTTGGCGCTGGTCAAGCCGACCATATCGATCAGGCGGCCCACGCGCTTGTTCCGCTCAGCCCGGCTGATCTTGAACAAGCGTCCGTAGAACTGGAGGGTTTCTTCGGCGTTGAGGAACTTGTAGAGGTAGGATTCCTCGGGTAAGTAGCCGATCCGTTCGTTCTTGGAGACGTTGGTGGTCGGCTCGTTGAAAATCAGTGCCTCGCCCTCGGTTGCGAACACCAAACCGAGCAGAAGCTTGATTGTCGTCGTTTTTCCCGATCCGTTCGGGCCCAGCAACCCGAAGATCTCGCCTCGATAGACTTGAAGATCGAGCGCTTTGAGCGCCTGAACTTTCGGGCGACCCCAGAAATCGCGGTAGACCTTCGTCAGGTTTCTCGTCTCGATGATGACTTCATGGCTCATTACGCGGGCGCCTTCTTCTCAATTAGTTGACAGTCAGCGGACACGGCCCGAGCCGGGCACGGCCTGTGCGAGAGCAAGACGATTTCGTGTCCGGCGCCCCGCTCTGCCCTGCTGATTCGACCCGTTGGGAGTGCTACGATCGAACCCCATGGAAAGTTCAATCGTTCTCGAGCTGTCGGTTCCCTCTCGCGAATCGGTCGCCGCGATCACGCCCTTGGGTGGATACACTCAATCCATGGGCACGGTAGTCCATGCTAAGAGACCCTGGCTGCTTTGACAAGAACCCTCAAAAGGCAAGTGTTCAGTTTTCAGTTTTCAGTTTTCAGTGTTCAGTCCGCGGCGGGCGTCAGGCAGTCGGCGGTGCCTCGTGAATGGGCTCCGAAGCTGTCTTTGTGCCTGCTTCCTTGCACTGAAAACTGAAAACTGAAAACTATTCACGGTGTTAAACCTGAGCCGCCGGAAGGCTGCGGTAGGGACTCGACTTTCCCGTTCAAGCGAGGGACGCGGACCACGGGAACGTCGTCGGGTATTTCGGCGAAGGGTGAAACGGGCAGGTGGGACGAAGCGACCGGCGGACCGCCCATGGGGTGAGCTCCGCCCGCTCCGCAGTAGGGAATATATCGCTGTCCTCGGGTCTCGAATGGGTTGAAATAGGTCTGGGAGAACATTTGAGAGGGCGGGGCGGACAGGTAGCGCGGAAAGTAGTATTCAGCCGTGCGATCGGCGCCCAAGGGCAGAAAAACGCCGTAGTCCACCCATCCGTAACCATCGGGATTACCGTTGGGAAACCCCCAGCCCTCGCCAGGGCCCGGCGGCACCAAGTACTTGAAGGAGAGATCCTGGTATTGGCCCGGCGCGTGGCCCAAGCCGAACGAATTCAGTGCCAACGTCAAGCTAACTGTGACGATCGTGGCCGACATCTCGATCCTCCGTGTTTCCCGTGATCCCTCGTGGCAGACGTTCTCGCCGCTCTCACCGAGGCGGGACGGCCGCAGCGGTCGCCGCCCGCCCTCACGCCCACATCACCACCTTGAAGAATATCACCTGGCCGGCTCACCGGTACCACATTCGAGCTGGATTCTCTTCCGGTCGGATCGACTGGACGTTACGATCCAAAGGGAATGAAGGCGCGGGTTCCTCGTTCCGTGCGGTTTGCGGGGCGTCAGGCGTACGATCATGATCCTGCTCATCGATAACTACGACTCGTTCACCTACAACCTGGTTCAGCGACTCGGTGAGATCGACCCGGCGGTTGACTTGCGGGTGGTGCGGAACGACCAGGTCACGCTCGCGGAGATCGAGGCCGCCGCGCCGACTCATCTGATCATTTCGCCCGGCCCTTGCACGCCCGTACAGGCAGGGATCTCGAACGCGGTCGTCACGCGGTTCGCGGCCCAAATCCCGCTCCTGGGCGTCTGCCTGGGCCATCAGTGCATTGGACATGCCCTGGGCGCCACGGTCGTCCGCGCGGACCGCGTCATGCACGGCAAGACGTCGTGGATCCATCACGACGGACGGGGGATCTACAAGGGCGTCGCAAACCCGTTCGAGGCGACGCGATACCACAGCCTGGTGATCCAGCCGGGGTCGCTGCCGAAGGAGCTCGAGGTTGTCGCCTGGACCGATCAAGATGAGATCATGGGCGTGCGCCACAAGAGCTACCCGCTCGAAGGCGTCCAGTACCATCCCGAGAGTTTTCTGACGCACGAGGGGTTGAAGCTCCTCAAGAACTTTCTGGATCAAGGGTTCGCTCTAGAGACGAGTGCCGAGGCAAGCCATGCTGAGCGTGTCCGAGGCGCTTGATGCGGTGTTGCAGCACGCCCGGGCGTTGCCGTCCGCGTGGTGTCCGCTCGAGAGGGCGCTCTGTTGCGCGCTGGCCGAGGACGTGATCGCCGAAGAAGACTCACCTCCGTTCGACAAGGCCCTGGTCGACGGTTACGCGGTGCGATCCGCCGACCTGGGTGGTACGGATCGCACGCTCGGGCTCGGCGAGGTCGTCCCGGCGGGCCGGACACCCACCCGAGCCCTGGGGCAGCGCGAGGCGGCCCTCGTCATGACGGGCGCTCCGATTCCGCCGGGCTGCGACGCGGTTGTGATGCAAGAACGGGTCCGATCGCTCGACGGGGTCGTGGTGGTTCTCGAGGACACGATCCGTCGCGGTCAGAACCTCCTGCCCCGCGGGAAGGAGATGAAGGCCGGCGAAGTCGTGGCGGCGCGCGGTTCGATTCTCGCGCCGGCTCGTCTGGGGGTCGTCGCGTCAGTCGGCCGGGCGGCGGTGCAGGTCGTGCCCCGGCCTCGCGTGTCCATCGTGCCGACGGGTGACGAGCTGGTCGAGCCTGGTGAGACACCGGGTCCTGGTCAGATTCGCAACTCGAACGCCGTCATGCTCCATGGACTGGTGGTCCAGGGAGGGGCCTGGGCCGAATCGCTGCCGATCGCGCCCGACGATCCGCCACGGCTGCGCGAGATCCTCGGCCGGGGGCTTGATGCCGATCTCCTGCTTGTCACGGGCGGCGTCTCGACCGGCCAGTACGACCTCGTGCCGGCGACGCTCGAATCGCTGGGCGCGAGGCGCATTTTCCACAAGGTCCGCCTCAAGCCGGGAAAGCCTCTCTGGTTCGGGATCGGGCCGCCGCGGAGCGACCGGCCGGGGGCACTCGTGTTCGGCCTGCCGGGCAATCCCGTCAGCGGGCTCGTGAGCTTTCTTCTGTTCGTCCGTCCGGCCCTGGCCGCGCTCGCGGGCAAGGAGCGACCGGGCTCCGACCTGCGTGAAGCGACGCTGGCTCGCGGATTCAGTCATCGCGGCGATCGGACCACCTACTTTCCGTCGCGGCTCGTCGATCGAACCGCCGGGCCACCCGATCGTCCGTGCCTGGAAACCCTCGACTGGTCGGGGTCGGCCGATCTCCGCACCGTCGCCCAGGCGGACGGGTTCGCCGTCTTCCCCGCCGGCGACCGCGATTACGCCTCCGGTGAAACTGTCGGTTTCTTGCCCATGGAAAGGTATCCGACATGACTTCGGTTGCCGCAACGGACCAAGAAACGCCGTTGGACGAGACGGGCGGGGTGAGACATCGATTCTCGCGCCACCCCGTGGTCGCGGGCCTGGCCGCTGGTTTTCTCCTCTGGACGTCTTTTCCACCGGCTGAGTGGAGCTGGCTCGCCTGGATCGCACTGACGCCACTTTTCTGGCTGGTGACCTTGCGCGAAGCCCGCTTCAAAGCGTACTTGGCGGCCTGGGTCGGGGGTTTTGTCTTCTGGCTACTCGCCCTCGAGTGGCTGCGGATGCTCGATGCCAACGCCTGGTTGGGATGGTTCGTGATGGCCTTGGTGTTTTCGCTCTGGTGGCCGGCGTTTCTCGCGCTGACCCGCTGGGCGGTCTTTCGGCTCCAGGTCCCGCTCTTGCTGGCCGCGCCAATCACCTGGGTAGGACTGGAATATGCGCGGGCCTATTTCCTGACCGGCTTTCCGTGGTACTACCTGGCCCACAGCCAGTTCCGTCACCTCTACTTGATCCAGATCGCGGATTTTTCGAGCTCGCTGGGCATCAGTTTTCTGATCGCAATCGTCAACGCCATGCTGGTGGATCTCTTGACCCTGCCTCTGTTTCGTCGATCGAAGCAGGGAAGGCGACTCATGGGGCGCCAGAACGTCCGGCTCTGCCTGGTGACCATTCTCCTGGGCACGACGCTCTGCTACGGAGCTTTTCGGGTCTCGACCGCGCAATTCCACGACGGGCCGAAGCTGGCCCTCTTGCAGTCGAACATCGAGCAGCGGCACAAGCTCAAAGGCGACCCGCTCAAGATTATCGCGGAGCTCGCCGGGCTGATCGAGCGCTCACTGGCGCGAACCGGCCTGCCTGACTTGATCGTCTGGCCGGAGACCTCCTACCCCTACGGATTCATCGCCGTCGACCCGGCCATCGAGTCATCAGCGCTGGAGCGCCAGGTTCGGTCGATCACGGAGAAGCTGTCGGTCGGGGAGTGGCTCGAGCGGCGGAACGTGATCGCCGGCGACCTCCATTTCCGGACGGACGAAGCCAGGGTGCCCATGCTGGTGGGGAGCATCTACTACGACCATCAGCCCCGCGCGGTCGAGAAGTACAACTCGGCAATCCTCTTCAAACCGGGTCTTCGGACGATCCATTTTTATCATAAAATGCATTTGGTTCCGTTCGGAGAGTATTTTCCGCTCATCGAGACCTTGCCGTGGCTGGCCGCCCTGACTCCCTATCACGGAGAGAAGGTGCAGAGTCTGAGCTTCGGCCGTGAGCCGCTCACGCTGCCGCTGGGCCCCTATCGCCTGGCGGTCTCAATCTGTTTCGAGGATACCATTCCGCAGGTGATCAACCGCTTCTTTCGCGCGGCCGCCGACGGCCACCAGCCCGACATTCTCATCAACCTTTCCAACGACGGCTGGTACCACGGCTCGGCCGAGCTGGACATCCACCTGGCGATCGGCGTGTTCCGGGCTGTCGAGCACCGCGTGCCGCTGGCTCGAGCGGTCAATACGGGGCTCACGGCACTGGTCGACGGCAACGGCGAGATCCGGGAAGCCCTGCCGAAGGAGACGCAGGGGGTCCTGTCGGTGACCGTGCCTCTTGACGATCGCACGAGCTGCTATTCACGATGGGGCGACTGGTTGGGTTTGAGCTGCCTGGCCGTGTCGATCGGCCTGATTCCGATTGGATGGGTGCGGAAACCGAGGGGACCGAGCCAGGATAATTGACCGAAACTCCGGAATTCCCCACTTTCGGTTCCTTGCCAGAACGTCGACCATGGGGTAAATTTGGTCAAGTCTGGATCTCCTTCTTGACCGGTTGTCTTATTCTGATTGGTAGGTTGGGACCATGACCTTCGTTGGCAAAATCCTCGTGCTCGTGATCATGGCCTTCGCCTTGCTCTTCCTCGGCATCTCGACGGTGGTATTCACCACCGCGAAGAACTGGATGGTCGCGACCAAGGCCGAGCAGAAAAAGGTCGAGGACATGAAGAAAAAACTGGACGTTGCCCAGGCGCAGTCGGAAAGCGCCAAGAAGGGGCTCGAAGAAGCGAAGTCGGACTTGGACCAGATGAAGAAGAACCTCAACACGCAGCTCAGCGGGCTCAAGGACGAGAATGCTCGCAACAGTACCCAGATCACGGCGGTCCGCAGCCAGCTCGCGGCCGCGGCGGAGACGGCCAAGAGCACGATGACGGAGGTGATCGCCCGGCGGGAGCAGACGACGCTGCTGCGCAATCAAAAGGCGGCCGTCGAGAAGCAGGCGAACGAGTTCAAGCTGCACCAGGCCGACCTCACCGACCGCATCCGCGAGCTGGAACGCGGGCTCGACACCGCGACCAAGAATAATGCGGACCTCCGCGAGCGAGTCGCCAAGTTCTCCGCGCTGTTGCGGCAGAATGGATTGTCCGACGACATCAGCCAGATCAAGGGGCTCGAAAGTCCACCGCCGGTCATGGGTGAAGTCAAGCGGATCGATTCGAGCAACCGGAGCGTCGAAATCACGATCGGCTCCGATGACGGGCTGGTCATCGGACATGAATTACACCTTTACCGTGTCAGCCCCCGCCCCGAATATCTGGGAAAAATCAAAATCACCGCGGTCGATCCTGACCAGGCCGTGGGTAAGGTGGTCGGCAACACCTATCAAGGCAAGAAGATAAAGGAGGGCGACATTGTCTCGTCTACCATCAAGCCGCGGTTCTAGTGCCCCGGCATCGGCGCCGGCCCGGCGGCCCGGCGTGCTGGTCCAGGCGCCCAAGAGCGACATCTACGTCGTGTTGCTCGGCATCGCGCTGGCGGCGATCATCGTTTCTTGCCTGCTCATCGTCCGGCTCTTCTCAAATTACGGATTCAGCACGAAGGTCTCGGCCCGTTCAGCTCCTTCCCAGGTCGGATCGATGGTCTAAGCGTAGGGTTACCCTCACGGAACCGGCCCAGGGCCTCTCTGACTTCTGGTCCGTGCCCCCGGACGACCTGCTCCGCCGACTCCGGGCAACGCCTCAGGGCTTGTCGGCCGAAGATGCACGGCAGAAGCTCTCCGGCGGCCTCACTCGGCTGAGCACGGCCGCAACAGGAACGCACGCCCTTTCCCTCTTGCTGGCGCAGTTCCAGAGTCCGATCATCCTGATCCTCCTCTTGGCAGCCGTTCTGTCGCTGTTTCTAGGGGAGGCCACCGACGCCCTGATCATCCTCGCGATCGTCCTGGCCAGCGGACTGCTCAGTTTCTGGCAGGAGTGGGGGGCCGCCGACGCCTTGAAGAAACTGCTCGCCCTCGTCCAGACCAAGGCGAGCGTCCTGCGCGACGGCCGGCCCGTCGATGTCCCCTCCGAGCAGGTGGTGCCGGGGGACGTCGTACTCCTGCACGCCGGCGACATCATCCCCGGCGACGGCCGCGTCCTGGACGAGACGGACCTTTTCGTGGCCGAGGCGACCCTGACCGGCGAGACCTTCCCCGTCGAGAAGGAAGCCGGGGTGGTGCCACCGGACGCTCCGCTCGCGCGGCGTACGAACTGCCTCTTCCTGGGCACCAGCGTCGTCAGCGGCACGGCACGGCTTCTGGTCGTCCGCACGGGCCGGGATACCGAATTCGGCCGGATCTCAGGGTCACTCCGGCTCCGGCCGCCGGAGACGGCGTTCGAGCGCGGCATCCACCGTTTCGGTTACCTGCTGCTGGAGCTGACCCTGCTGCTGGTCATGGCCATCTTCGCCATCAACGTGGCCCTCCACCGGCCGGTGCTGGAGTCGTTCCTCTTCTCCGTGGCGATCGCCGTCGGGCTGACCCCGCAACTGCTCCCGGCCATCATCAGCGTCAACCTATCCCACGGGGCGCGCCGCATGGCCCGAGAGCGGGTCATCGTCCGCCGGCTGGCGTCCATCGAGAACCTCGGCGGCATGGACGTGCTCTGCTCGGACAAAACGGGCACACTGACCGAGGGCAAGGTGCGGCTGCACGCGGTTGTCGACGCGGGCGGCAGGCCGAGCGAGCGGACGGGGCTCTACGCCTATCTCAACGCCTCCCTCCAGGCGGGCTACTCCAACCCGATCGACGAGGCCATCGTCACCGCGGGTTGCACGGCGGCGACCGGCTACCGCAAGCTCGACGAGGAGCCCTACGATTTCGTCCGCAAACGACTCAGCGTGCTGGTCGCCGGGGGCGGGAAGAACCTGCTGGTGACCAAGGGGGCGTTGGCGAGCGTGCTGGAAGTCTGCACGGCCGCCGAGGCGGGGCCGGGCGACGTGGTGGATTTGAGCGCACTGCGGCCGCAGATCGAGCGGCTCTTCGCCGAGTTCAGCGGCCAAGGCTTGCGCACCCTGGGGATCGCCTATCGGGACATGGGCTCCGAGATCGGGATTCACAAGGGTCACGAGTCGGGGATGACCTTCCTGGGCCTGCTGGTCCTCGACGACCCGCTCCGGGCCGGGATCGCCGGGACGCTCCAGAGTCTCCTCGACCTCGGGATCGCCACCAAGCTCATCACGGGGGACAACCGCCTGGTCGCCGCCCACGTCGCCGGCCAGGCCGGGCTGACGGACGCACCCGTCCTGACCGGGGCGGACCTGCGTCAGATGAGCGACGAGGCGTTGCGCCAGCGTGCCGGCGAGGTCGCCGTCTTCGCCGAGGTGGAGCCGAACCAGAAGGAGCGGATCATCGTGGCCTTGAAGAAGGCCGGCCGCGTCGTCGGCTACATGGGGGACGGGATCAACGACGCCTCGGCCCTGCACGCCGCCGACGTCGGCATCTCGGTGGCCGACGCGGTGGACGTGGCCAAGGAGGCGGCCGATTTCGTCCTGCTGGAGAAGGACCTGGCGGTCCTGGAGCGCGGAGTGCGGGAGGGTCGCGCCACTTTTGCCAACACGATGAAGTACATCTTCATGGCAACCAGCGCCAACTTCGGCAACATGTTCAGCATGGCCGGGGCCTCGCTGTTCCTGACCTTCCTGCCGCTCTTGCCCAAGCAGGTCCTGCTGATGAACTTGCTGACCGACCTGCCCGAGATGACCATCGCGACCGACCGGGTGGACCCCGAGATGGTCGAGCGGCCCCGGCGCTGGGACATCGGCTTCATCCGCCGGTTCATGATCGTCTTCGGCGCGATCAGCTCGGCGTTCGATTTCGTGACATTCGGGGTGCTGCTCCTGTTCCTTCACGCCCAGGAAGCGGAACTCCGCACGGGTTGGTTCGTGGAGTCGGTGGTCTCGTCCGCACTGATCGTGCTCGTGGTGCGGACCCGGAGGGCGTTCTACCGGAGCCGACCAGGCCGACCCCTGCTCATCGCCACTCTGGTGGTGGTCGGGCTTACGCTCCTGCTGCCCTACTCGCCGCTGGCCCCGCTGCTCGGCTTCGTGCCGCTGCCTCCCGTCTTTCTCGTGGCGCTGGGTCCGATCGTGCTGCTCTATGTCGTCGCTGCGGAAGCGGCGAAATCCGTCTTCTACCGCAGGGAGCAGCGGCGGCGAGAGACTGACCCCGCCGTCATCGCGACCAGGCTGATTGCTCGAAAGCGGGACAGGTCCGCTATTGGCAATGTGGGATAGTAGGAAACTTGCTCAGTTTAGCAATATCGGACCTGTCCCGCTTTCCAATATCGGATCGAAGACCGCCTAAAGGCGGGACTCCAACAGGAAATCGCGCCCGCCCTTGTTGGAGTCCCGGCTTCAGCCGGTCTGAGGGCTCCAAACATGCGCGCACCGTGCGGAGATGTTACGGAGGTAGAATCTAAAGCTTGGGGGTCAGGCGTCAAGCTTGCCCCAAGGTCTCGCAAGGCGGACATTCGCGCGATGATGATTCGAGCGCATCGTGCTTCTTCCACTGGTTTCTAGCTCCCTACTGGATCGTTGTTAAGTTTGCCTCGGGATGTTCCGAGCATAAGACCAGAGGCTAGCTATCCTTGTCGTACAGAGGCTGTTTGTAACACCTGGGGTATTGAGGAGGGCTTTGGCTCGATCGCCGAGGACCGAGGGGCATGCGCCCCGCGGCGACGTGGTGCTCGCGAACGTGGACGCGCGCGGGCGGGTCGCCAGGTGCAGACGAGCAACGTCCACTCCTGGGTCAGAAGGGCCGATGATGGCAACGGTTTCCCTCGCGCTCTGGTGGCACCAGCATCAGCCGTATTATCCGGACGATGTCGCGGGTGAGAACCCCATGCCCTGGGTGCGGCTCCATGCGACCAAGGACTACCTGGGAATGGCACTTCACCTGGAGGAAGTGCCCGAGTTCCGCTGCACCATCAACCTCGTGCCCAGCCTGCTGGCCCAGTTGCAAGCCTATGTGAAGGGCGCCACGGACACTCATCTCAACCTGTCGCGCCGGCCGGCCGACGGCTTGAACGACGACGACGCCTGCCACGTTCTCGACAACTTCTTCATGGCCTCGCCGGATTCGATGATCCGGCCGCATCCCCGATATCACGAGCTGTTCATGATGCGATCGTCATGGAACAGCTCGGCCAAACAAGCGCTGAACCGGTTCCGCCCTCGCGATTTCCGGGACCTTCAAGTCTGGTCGAACCTCGCGTGGGTCCATCCCCTGCTCTTCGAGAAGGATCCCGAGCTGGCCGAATTCAAGGCCAAGGGCCGGTACTACAGCGAAGACGACAAGGAGTGGTTCCTCAACAAGCAACGCGAGCTGCTGGGGCGGGTGATCCCGCTCCATTGCGCTCTGGCCGAGCGCGGTCAGATCGAGCTGACCACGACGCCGTATTACCACCCGATCCTGCCTTTGCTCTTGGACAAGACGTCGGCGCGCGAGGGGATGCCCGACGTGTCGTTGCCCGCCTATCGGGGCGGTTACCCCGAGGACGCCGCCGAGCACGTCCGGCGCGCGATCGAGAGCCATGTCTGTCATTTTGGGGAGCGACCGCGGGGCATGTGGCCCGGCGAAGGCTCGGTTTCGCAGGCGATCATCCCGCTGCTGGCGGAGCACGGCATCGAGTGGATCGCAACTGACGAAGAGATCCTGGAATGCTCGACCCATGGCAAGATCGGTCGCGACGGCCGGGGTCACGTCCGCCATCCGGAGCTGCTCTATCGGGCGTGGAAGGTCCGCGAGGCAGGGCACGAGCTGGCGGTTGTTTTCCGCGACCATGCGTTGTCGGACCAGATTGGCTTCCACTATCAGCGGAGTGCCGGGCCGGTCGCGGCCGCTGACTTCATGGGCAAGCTGACGGCCATCGGCGACGCCTGCCGGCACAACCCGGCGACTCTCGTCCCGGTCATCCTGGACGGCGAAAACTGCTGGGAGTACTACCCGGACGGCGGCGTGTCGTTCCTCCGCTCTTTGTATCAGGGGGCGGTACGGGACCCTCGGATCCGCCCGGTCAAGGCCGGCGAGTTTCTCCGCGAGCATCCACCGGAGGACACGTTGCCCCGCCTGTTCGCCGGAAGCTGGATCAGCCACAATTTCGCCATCTGGATCGGCCATCCGGAGGACAACGAGGGCTGGGATGCCTTGCACGCCGCCCGCGCGTTCCTCGTCGAGGAACAGCGGTCCGGCCGGCATGACTCGTCCACCATCGCTCGGGCCTGGAACGAGGTGTACATCGCCCAGGGTTCAGACTGGTTCTGGTGGTACGGCGACGACCATTCCAGCGCGCTCGACGGGCTGTTCGATCACCTGTTCCGCAAGCACCTGCTCAATGTGTACGCACTGCTCTCGTGCGACCCGCCGGGCTCCCTGTTCACGCCGATCTCTCGCGGAGGGACCCAGCGTCTCGTTCACGACCAGCCGATCAGTTTCTCCAGGGTCAAGATTGATGGTCGTGCCACTTATTTCGAGTGGATCGACGCAGCACGGTACGTCTGCGGCAACGACCGCTCGACGATGACGCTCGTGGCCCGCGGGCTCCTGCATTGCATCTGGTTCGGTTTCGATGCCGAGCGGCTCCTGGTCCGCATCGACGCCGCCGGAGGGCCCGCGCGGGAACGGTTCGCCGGCGCCGATCGCGTCCGCATCGGGTTCGTCGACCCGGCCGAGCGGGAAATCGTGGTGCTTGAGCCCACGTCGTCTCGTCCCATCGCCGTTTTAAACCATTCGGGTCATCCGGTGGTGAACGGGACGACCATCCAGGTGGCCACCGACGCCATCTTCGAGCTGGCGGTCCCCCTTGCGCGGCTCGACCTCGAACCCGGCGACCCGATCCGGTTTTACGTCGAGCTCCACAAGGGAGATTCGAGTCTGGATCGAGCGCCCCGCGAGGGGATTTTCGAGTTGATCGCACCCTCGCCGGACTTCGAGCGGATCATGTGGCAAGTCTGAAAGAGGAGATGCCGGCCATGTCCGAACTGCGAAAGGATCCGATCCTGGGTCGTTGGGTCATCATTGCACACGAACGGGCCAAGCGTCCGCACGACTTCAAGGCCGAGGCGCCCGCGCCGGGCCCTGGGGTGCTCTGCCCGTTCTGCGAGGGCCAGGAAGACAAGACCCCGCCCGAGATCGTCGCCTACCGCGAGTTCGGCTCGCGACCCAACGGTCCGGGATGGAGAATCCGGGTTGTTCCCAATCGGTTTCCCGCCCTCAAGATCGAGGGCAGTCTCAACAAGCGGGGCGACGGGATCTACGACGTGATGGAGGGCATCGGTGCTCACGAGGTCATCATCGAAACGCCGTCCCACCACACGAGCATGGCTACGCTCAGCCCGGATAACATTCGCGAAGTCCTCTGGGTCTATCGCGACCGGCTCGTCGACTTGAAGAGGGACAGCCGGTTGGTCCACGGCATGCTATTCAAAAACGTCGGCGTCGCCGGCGGCGCAAGTCTCGATCACACCCACAGCCAGTTGATCGTCACGCCGATCGTGCCGATCTCGGTCTGGGAAGAGATGACCGGATCGCTCGAGTTCTACACCTATCGAGGCCGCTGCATCTATTGCGACATGGTTCGGCAAGAACTGACCGTCGAGAAACGCATCGTCTTCGATTCGACCCACTTCACGGCCTTTTGCCCGTTCGCCAGCCGGTTTCCGTTCGAGACCTGGATCTTGCCCAAAACCCACTCCAGCCACTTTGAGAACATCCCCAAGCCGGCCCTGGACGATTTGGGCCAAGTCCTCCATCAGGTCTTGAACAAGCTCGAGCTCGCGCTTGACAATCCGGCTTACAACTACATCATCCACTCGGCGCCGTTTGACCATGGAGAGCTGCCGCATTACCATTGGCACATCGAAGTGATCCCGCGGTTGACGAGAGTCGCGGGCTTCGAGTGGGGCTCGGGGTTCTACATCAATCCGGTTCCACCCGAGAGCGCGGCGGGTTTCCTGCGCGATGTCGAAGTCGTCGCCGACCTACCGAGGCCGGCCCTGGTCGACCGAGCGGTCACGGGGCGGTGGTTGACGAATGTTCCGTTGGGGTGAAAATGTCGCAGGTCCGTCTCATTCTCGTGTTGCACAACCACCAGCCGGTGGGCAATTTCGAGGGTGTTTTCGAGGATGCCTACCGCACCAGCTATCACCCTTTTCTGGATGTGCTGGAGAATTATCCCGAGATACCCTTTGTCCTACACACGTCGGGGCCGCTCCTGGAATGGCTGGTGGACCGGCATCCCGAGTATATCGCTCGCTTGAAGGCTATGGTCGAGGCGGGCCGGGTCGAGATCCTGGGGGGAGGGTCCTTCGAGCCCATCCTGACGATGATCCCCCACCGGGACCGGGTCGGACAGATCCGCGAATTCTCGAACTATCTCCAGGACCTCTTCGCCACCCGGGTCCGCGGCATGTGGGTTCCCGAGCGCGTGTGGGAACAGCACCTCGTCTCGGCAATCGTCGAGGCCGGCATCGAGTACACCGTCCTGGACGATTTCCACTTCGAGCGCGCCGGCTGCTCCCGAGACGACGTTTTCGGCTATTACTTGACGGAGGACGACGGCCGTCTGCTCAAGGTCTTCCCCGCCTCGGAAACGCTTCGGTACAGCATTCCCTTCTCGGAGCCGCACGCGACCTACGAATTCCTGAAGCGGTTGGCCGAGGGCCGTCCGGGCTGCACCGTCGTCTTCGCCGACGACGGTGAGAAGTTCGGGACCTGGCCCAAGACCTTTGATCACGTCTATACGCGCGGCTGGCTCACCCGTTTCTGCGACATGATCCGGGCCAATCGAGACTGGCTCGAGCCGACAACGCTGGCGCGGGCCGTCGAAGAGGTCCTCCCACTGGGCAAGGTGTTCTTACCGGACGGCTCGTATCGTGAGATGAACGAGTGGGCGTTGCCGCCCGAGTCGTTGCGCTCCTTTCGGAAGGGAGTCGAGCGTCTGGCCGCGCTGCCCGATGCCGGCGAGTTGAAGCGGTTCTTCCGGGCCGGCGGGTACTGGCGCAACTTCAAGGCGCGATATCCCGAGAGCGACGAGATGTATGCCCGGATGTTGGGTGTTTCACAGCGGCTGGCCGCGGTTCGAGCGAACCCGAATGCCGACCCGGACTACCTGGAGGTTGCCCGCCAGGAGCTTTATCGAGGGCAGTGCAATTGTCCCTACTGGCACGGATCGTTTGGGGGCCTCTATCTGCCCCACCTGAGGAATGCGATCTACCGCGCCCTGATCGCCGCCCACAATGCCCTCGACGACGCCCTGGGGCGCGATGGGGCACGCGTTCAGCTCGAGGTGGGCGACTTCAACCTCGATGCCCGTCAGGAGGTGCGCCTCGAAAACGAGCACGTGATCGCGTGGGTGTGCCCGGCGCGGGGGGGGCACGTATACGAGCTCGACGTGCGCTCGAGCGCCACCAACCTTCTGGCAACGCTCGATCGCCGGCCTGAAGCGTACCACGCGACCATCCTCGAAGCCGCCGCGCGATCCGCCCTCGGCCCGAATCGCGTGCGCGATGAGGCGGCGGACTCCGATCAAATTGCGATCAAACAGCAAGGACTCGAGCGGCGCCTCGTCTACGACCGCCATCCTCGCAAAGCGCTCGTCGATCATTTCTATCCCATCGACGTGACTCTGGAGGACCTGATCGAGTGCCGCGACGTCGAGCGCGGCGATTTCGCGATCGGGACTTTTCTGGCGAAAGTCCACCGCGAGCCCGATCGCGTCGCGCTCGTCATGGAACGGCCCGGTCTTGGGGATGGGCATTCGATCCGGGTCCGCAAGACGATCGAGCTTGCCGCCGGCGATCCCAGCCTGTCGGTCCGCTACGAATTCGAGGACGTCCCGAAGCGCGCCTGTCTCCACTTCGCCGTTGAGATCAACCTGGCGGGCATGGCGGGCCATGCGCTGGACCGGTATTACTCCGACCCTGCCGGCGCGAAGCTCGGATTGCTCGACGCCCGGCTCGACCTGCTCCATGCCGGAGGTCTGACCGTGACCGACCGCTGGCTCGACCTCTCGGTCAGCCTGAGCTGGTCGAAAGCAGCCAGCCTCTGGTGCTTCCCGATCGAGACGGTCAGCCAGAGCGAGGGCGGATTCGAAGGGGTGTACCAATCTTCAGCAGTCATTCCGCACTGGCAGGTGAAAGCCGACGAACACGGCCGCTGGGACGTCCGGATTCGCTGGAGCCTCGACCATGCGGCGGCGCTAAACTCTTTACCGGAGCGGAGTTCGCTCCTGACCGAGGTCTTAACCTCGTAATGACACACGTCAATTTCACCAATTGTTCACGATAAGACTCTCGTACGTTCTTCTCGATAACTTCTCATTTCTCGGATTTCCTCTCAGTACAATTCTGCCTCAGAAGCGGGATGGTTCCCGCTACACGATTCTCACCACATGGGGATGCCTCGATGCCACACCATGAATTGCGACGTCGCTCGGCAAGTGGTTTCACGTTGATCGAATTGTTGGTTGTGATCGCGATCATCGCCGTTTTGATCGCCTTGTTGCTTCCCGCCGTACAGTCCGCGCGGGAGGCCGCGCGCCGGATTCAATGCACGAACAACCTGAAACAAATCGGCCTGGCTTTCCACAATTACGAGAGTGCGAACTCCTCCTTCTCGATGACGACGATCCTGGTTCCGACTGCCAACGGCGGCGTTGGCTCGTGGTCGTACCAGTCGTCGTGGAGCGCCTTTGCTCGGTCAAGCCCGTTCCTCGAACAAGGCGCGTTCTATAACGCGATCAACTTCGACTTCACGTACAGCCAGGCGTCGAACACGACGGTGACGTTCACGCCACTCGCGTTCCTTTACTGCCCGAGCGATCCTGGTCTCCATCTCGACGACGCCAGTCTGGGCAACACGGGGGATGCCACGACGAGCTACGGAACGTGCGACGGCGATTGGTATGTCTGGTCGGTCAACTGGGGCACTCCCAATACCGTGGGCCCGATGAACCGTTCGATGTTCGGGCCCAATTATTCGCGCAGGATCGCCATGGTCACCGACGGGCTGAGCAATACCTTGATGGCCGCGGAGGGCTTCATCGGCCACGCCCAGATGCGAAGCTGCTCCAGCGGCGGGGCCACGATCTCGGATCCTGTCACGGGAACCTACAGCTACTTCAACGTTCCGGCCCCGGGTCCGAATTCGGCGGCGGCGCTGGCCTATCAAATTACTCACTGCGGAGCGGCCAACGGCGCGGTGAAGGCTGGCGGGCCGATCGGGCACACCCGCTGGGCCAACGGCGGTGTCTACTATTCGGGTTTCACGACGGCCATGCCGCCCAATCAAACTGTCTCGACCATCAGCCGGGGCGGCAGCAACGTGGGCCGGAACCTGCCCATGGACTGGGACTCGGTGGACGAAAATGACGCCGGTCCGACCTACATGTCGCTCTGCGCCAGCAGCTATCACCCGAGCGGGGTCAACGCCCTGTTCGGCGACGGCAGCGTGCGCTTCGTCAAAAACTCGGTGAACCCGGTGACCTGGTATGGCCTCGGGACCATCGCCGGCGGGGAAGTCATCAGCAGCGACCAGTATTGAGCCGATCCCCTCGCGGTCATTCCGCACCGTCAGACCGCGCGTCCGTGGTTGCTCGAGCCAGCGCGCGGTCTCTCGCGTCTTCAAATCCCCTTCTTGGGCTCAGCTCAAAGGCACGTTCATGCGGATGGTGATTTTCAGGACGGTCGCTCTGACCGCCCTCGTTCTCGCCCCTTGCTGGGGCTGCGGACCTCCAGAAGGAACTTTGGCCCCACTCATCTCGGTCAAGGGTAAGGTGACCTACAAGGGTCAGCCCCTGACCAAGGGCACTGTCCTGTTCGAGCCCGCCGATGGCTACGGCCGGCCGGCGACAGGAAAGCTGCAATCCGATGGCACTTTTGAGCTCACGACCCTGAAGGAGGGGGACGGGGTGGTCGCCGGCCACCATCGCGTCTCCATCGTCGAGGTCGAGAAGAGTCTCTCCAAGAATCCCTCGTTCCAGAAATATGCGAGCCCAAATACCTCGAAGCTGACAGCCGACGTCAGCGCAGAGAAGACCGAGTTCACGTTCGACATCCCGTGACCGTCGCGCGCCCGAACATCACGGCGTCGGAATTCCACGTGCCGCGGCGAATGTTCGCCGTTCCCTGCCTTCCCATACCTGGAGAAGACGACTCATGTGTTCGCACCTGACTGGGTTGCTGCGCGCGGTCGCCGCGCTCGGCGCGATCAGCTTTGTCTCGGCCTCGCATGCTGACGAGTTGCGTCTCGAATCGGCCACGCTCCCGGCGCCGCTCTGGGAGGGGGGGAAAGTCAACGTCGTGATCGAAGCCTCGGGGGTCGAGCCGATCGGCGACGGCCGGCGGCTCTTGATTGCGCATGACAAGGCGCCGGCGCTTTTCGTGGTCGACGCCGCGAGCGGTCGAATCATGGGCGCGCCGATCACCTCGCCGCGATTCCCCCAGTTGAACGGGGTCGGCCCGAAATGGGAAGGCATGGCCCGCGACGCCGACGGGAACTACTACCTGATCGGCGCGCACAACGGCAAGACCGACCAAGAGCGAGCGACCAAAAGCGTGCTCATCCGTTTCCGCATCAAGGACGGCGACCTCCCATCGATCGATGATGCCTCGATTGTGCGCTGGGACGTTGCCAGGTCGCTCGAGGCGGTCCTCAAGGCGGAAGGGCTGGCCGCGGAGCAGGTGGCCAAGCGGAAGGTCGAGGGCCTGGCGGTCCGTGAATTGAAAGCCGCCGGCGGCTCGGTCCGCCGGGAGCTGTTGATCGGGCTCCGCGAGCCGGACGACAAGGTCCGTGTCTTCGCGGCCGACATCAGCACCTCGCCTTCGTCGGATGCCGAGCTCGAGCTCAAGCCCGCGTTCGCCTTCGTGGCGGAGCCTCGGGAGGGGGTGACCTCGCAGCTCACTTCTCTTGAGTACGTGCCCGCGCTCGGCGGCTTCCTCGTCGTCACGGCCTCGGAAGACGGCGCGAACGCCTTCCACGGTAACATCCTCTGGTTCGTTGCCGACGGCGAGACGGGCCGGGCCCGCAAGGTCGCCACGTTCGAAGTCGCAATGAAGGCTGAGGGCCTGGCCATCCTCGGTGTCGAGAAGACCGCAGAGCGGACGGCTGTCAGGCTCTTGATCACGTACGACAACGACCCGCATGCGACCAAGATCCCCAGCCGGTTCCAGACGGCGACGCTCATCCGCGAATCGCGCTGACGAGGCGAGCCGCGACAATGCGATCTCACGCCGGCGTCCCGCTACCGGCCGTCTCTCAGATCTCGTAGGTGGTGCCGAGCCTCGGCTCACCGAGGCGAGGCCCACCAGGCACAGGTCTTGCGCCCCTTCTGCCAAGGCGATCGGTGGGCCTCACGCCGTGGCTCACGGCGTTCGACCCACCCTACGGGCTGGCAACTACGATATACTGAAGGGAGTGCTTCTTCTTCGCCTCCGGCCCTGCCGGGGGCGGCACGAACCGAGCGAGGCTGCCATGGACCGTCGCCGCTTGATCGTCATCGGACTGGTGAGCTGCACGGTATTGGGCGTCGGCCTCCGCGCCCAAGGACCCAACGGCCGTGAACGGTTCCACAAGCTATTCGCGGCGGGGAATTACAAGGATGCCTACGCGGGTTACCGGGCCTTCGCTCTCGATGCGAAGACCGAGCCCAACCGCGTCGGAAGCGACCTGAGGCGAGCGATCGAGTGCCTTGTGCAGCTCGGGCGGGTCGATGAAGTCGACTCGCTCCGCGAGGCGGTCATCGCGGTCCACCAGGGGAACTGGCGGTTGCTCCAGGCAGCGGCCGAAAGCTACCTGAACGACGCGCAACACTTTGGGTTCATCGTCGCGGGCAAGTTCGTGCGCGGTCACGGTGCCGGAGGGAGTCGGTACGTCGGCGCGTACGAGCGCGATCGGTCCCGCGCCCTGCAGCTCCTGGTTCAAGGAGTCGATCGCGTGCGGTCGGACCCCGATCGCCGCGCGGCGGGCCGTTACCTCTTGACGCTCGCTCAGGCACTCATGGGCGACCGGGCAGCCAGCGACTCCTGGCGGCTCCAGATCCTCACGCCGCTCGACGTCTTGGCCGACTACAAGGAGAATCCTTACTCCTTCGGGGGCGGTCAACAAGCTGGCGCACCCGTAGAGCCCGATGGGAGGCCCGCCTTTTATCGGGTTCCCGACAGCTTTCAGAAGGCCAAGAACGACGGCCAGCGCTGGCGGTGGGCACTCGCGCAGGCCGCTCTAGCCGACCCAGGCATGCTCAACACGACGCGCTTTGTACTGGCACGTTTCCTCCTCAGCCAGTTCGGTACGCAGACAATCTTGGGGGTGGAATTCGGCGATGGATCCTCGGAGGGCCGTCCCGAAGCTTCCGGTTCCTATGCGCTGGACACCCTGAAGGACGACGAGACCATCGCCCGTCTCGCGACCGGCATCGAGCGATTCAAGCTCCCCGACGAGTTCAACCCGATCAAGATCGACCAGACGATCGCTGACGGTCCAAAGACCGGGCTGGGGGAGGAGGCCCTCGGCGCCCTGGCGACGATCTTCGAGAATCGCCGTCAGCTCGACCGTGCCGCTGAGTATCTGAAGCGAAGCCGGGAAGTCTACGGAGATCAGAACGGCGGCTGGAAGGCGCAGCGCCTTGACCAGATCAAGGGCGCCTGGGGTCAATTCGATGCATTGCGGACCCAGCCCGCCGGGCGGGCAGCCTCGGTGGATTTCCGGTTCCGCAACGGCCGCCGCGTCCATTTCGAGGCGCACGAGGTCCTCTTCGGCAAGCTCCTCAGGGACGTCAAGGATTATATCTCGTCACGGCCTCCGCAGCTTGACTGGCAGCAGGTCGACATCAACGACATCGGCTCCCGCATGGTCGCCATGAACCAGCTACAGTACGTGGGTCGCCGGGTCGCCGGATGGGACATGGACCTTGAGCCATTGCCGGGCCACTTCGACAAGCGGATCACCGTCACCACGCCCCTCAAGAAAGCCGGCGCGTACCTGCTCATCGCGCGCATGGAGGGGGGGAACACCAGCCGCGTCGTGGTCTGGCTGGACGACACGGTCATCGTCAGGAAGCCCGTGCCGGGCAAGGCGTACTATTTCGTCGCCGATGCGGTCACCGGCCAGCCCATTCCCCGGGCCGACGTCGAGCTGTTCGGTGTGCGCACGCTACAAGTGGATGGCAAGAACGAGTACCGCGTCGATACCAAGGCGCTGTCAAAGAAGACCGACGACGACGGCCAGCTTCAGGTTCCGATCGCCGAATTGAGCGACCCGAAGGGATACTACCAATGGCTCATCACCGCGCGGACGACGGAGGGCCGATTCGCTCACCTGGGCTACGGGTTCATCTGGGCCTTCGACCATGACGACCCTGCCTATGACCAGGTGAAGGTTTACACGATCACGGATCGGCCGGTCTACCGTCCCGGCGCGCCGGTGCGGTTCAAGTTCTGGGTCGCCCGTGCCCGCTTCGATCAGCCGGGTCGATCGGACTTTGCCGGCAAGCCCTTCGCCGTCCAGATCCAGAATCCCAAGGGCGACAAGCTCTTCAACAAGGACTTCACGGCCGACGCCTTCGGGGGATTCGACGGCTCGTTCGAGCTGCCCTCGGACGCGATGCTGGGGGTCTATCAGGTTTTCAGTCCCAACCATGGCGGCGGCTCGTTCCGGGTCGAGGAGTACAAGAAGCCCGAGTTCGAGGTGACCGTCGAGGCCCCGACCAAGCCCGTGATGCTCGGCGAGAAAGTGCCGGCGATCATCAAGGCAAAGTACTATTTCGGCGGGCCTGTCGCCCTGGCCAAGGTCAAGTACAAGATCACTCGCAACACGGCCGACGAGCGGTGGTATCCAGCCTCGCGGTGGGACTGGATGTTCGGCCCGGGCTACTGGTGGTTCGCCGCCGATTCCTCATGGTATCCCGGCTGGTCGCACTGGGGCATGCTCCGGCCCGTCGCCTCGTGGTGGGGACGTTCCGCAGCGCCTCCTGAAGTCGTGGCCGAGGCCGAGCTGCCGATCCGGCCTGATGGGACCCTCCCCGTCGAGATCGACACCAAGCTCGCCAAGCTGGCCCACCCAAACGAGGACCAGCGGTACGAAATCACGGCCGAGGTCACCGACCAGTCCCGACGAACGATCGTGGGGACGGGGACCGTGCTGGTTGCCCGCAAGCCCTTCACCGTCTTTACGTGGGTCGATCGCGGCCACTACCGCGCGGGCGAGACGATCGAGGCGGGAATCCGCGCGCAGACCCTCGACCGCAAGCCGGTCACCGGCAAGGGGACGCTCAAGCTGCTCAAGATCGCCTACGACACCGAGCGCCGGCCGGTCGAAACAGGTGTGGAGAGCTGGGACCTGGCTCTCGACACCGAGGGTCAAGCCCGCCAGGTCTTGAAGGCGTCCACCGCGGGTCAGTACCGGCTGGCGGCGACGATCGACGACGGCAAGGGCCACGTGATCGAGGGGGGATACCTGCTCACGATCACCGGGCAAGGATTCGACGGTGCGAGCTTCCGATTCAATGACCTGGAGATCATCCCCGAGCGGAAGGAGTATCGCCCCGGCGAGACGCTCCGGCTCTTGATCAACACGAATCAGGCGAATTCCACGGTCCTGCTCTTCGTCCGGCCGGCGAACGGCGTTTACCAGCCGCCGAAGGTCGTACGATTCCGCGGCAAGAGCGTGGTCGAGGAAATCGGTATTGTCCCTCGCGACATGCCCAACATGTTTGTCGAGGCCCTCACCGTGGCCGGCGGCAAGGTGCACGACGATGTGCGCGAGATCGCCATCCCGCCGGAGTCGCGCGTCGTCGATTTCGCAATCGAGCCCTCTCAGAAGACGTACAAGCCCGGCCAGAAGGCCAAGGTCAAACTCAAGCTCACCCAGAGGGCGGGGCCGGGAGACCCGCGCCGAGCGCCGTTCGTGGGCTCGACGGTGCTGGCCGTCTACGACAAGGCCGTCGAATACATTTCGGGAGGCTCGAATGTGCCCGAGATCAAGGAATTCTTCTGGAAGTGGAAGCGGTTACATGACCCTCAGACCGAGTCGAGCCTCGACCGCTGGTTTGCCAACCTGTTGAAGCCGAACGAGGTAGGCATGCAGGAGCTGGGAGCCTTTGGTATGTGGCATCCCGCGCTGTTCGATTCTGGTGGAATGGTAATGGTAGATGGTGCCATAAGAGGCCATTCTCTGGCCCGCGCAGGTGGCGTTGGGGGTATGGGCGGCGGCGTGGCCAAGGCCGCGGCCGCCCCGGCGCGGCTGGGCCGCGCGATGGTCGGGGCAGAACTGGAGGGGATGACGGGTCAGTTAAGGGAGTCGAGGGACGTTCTCTCCGCGGACAGTGACGGCTCGCACGGACAACCCCCGGTCCAGCCCGTCATCCGCACCAACTTCGCCGACACCGCCTTCTGGACCGCCGCTCTCAGCACCGCCGCCGACGGAACCGCCGAGGTCGAGTTTCCCCTGCCCGAGAGCCTGACCACCTGGAAGGTCAAGACCTGGACGATGGGACTCGGGACGAGGGTGGGTCAGGCCGAGACGGAGATCGTGACGACGAAGGATCTGCTCGTCCGGCTCCAGGCTCCGCGGTTCTTCGTCGAAAAGGACGAGGTCGTGCTGTCGGCCAATGTCCACAACAAGCTCAAGAAACAAAAGGCCGTCCAGGTCGTCATGGAGCTCGATGGCAGCGTCCTGCAACCGCTCGGCGACACGGCCCAGACCGTCTTGATCGCCGCGGGGTCGGAGCACCGGGTCGACTGGCGGGTGAAGGTCGCCCACGCGGGCCAGGCCGTCATCCGAATGAAGGCCCTGACCGACGAGGAATCGGATGCGGCGCAGATGACCTTCCCTGCGTATGTCCACGGCATGCTCAAGACGGACGTTGTCGCCGGCGCGATCCGCACGGATCAGGAGAAGGCGCAGTTCGTGATCCGCGTCCCCGCCGAACGCAAGCCGGACCAGTCGAGGCTCGAAGTGCGGTACTCACCCACCCTGGCCGGTGCCCTGGTCGACGCTCTGCCGTACATGGCCGATTACCCCTACGGCTGCACCGAGCAGACCTTGAACCGGTTCCTGCCGGCGGTCATCACCCAGAAGATCTTGATCAACCTGGGGCTTGACCTGAAGGCGATTCGTGACAAGCACACCAACTTGAACGCCCAGCAACTCGGGGACGCGCGCCAGCGGGCCAAGCAGTGGAAGGGTTACGAGCATAACCCGGTCTTCGACCAGGCCGAAATTGCGAAGATGGCCCGCGCAGGGATCGAGCGCCTGGCCGGCATGCAGCTCTCCGACGGCGGCTGGGGCTGGTTCTCCGGCTATGGTGAGGTCGCCTCGGCACACACGACGGCCCTGGTCGTCCACGGTCTCCAGGTCGCCCGCCAGAACGACCTGGCGTTGCCCGAGGGAATGCTCGAACGGGGCGTCGCCTGGCTCACGGACGACCAGGCCAAGCAGGTCCGTCTGCTCGAGAATGGAGTCAGCCAGGTCAAGCCGTACAAGACGTCCGCCGACGACCAGGACGCCCTGGTGTTCATGGTCTTGACCGACGCGGGGGCCCGCAGCGACCGGATGCTCGGCTTCCTCGATCGGGATCGCACCCATCTGTCGGTCTATGCAAAGGCGATGTTCGGCCTGGCGCTGGAGCGGATCGGCGAGAAGGCCAAGCTGGCACTCGTGCTCCAGAACATCGGCCAGTATGTCGTCCGGGACGACGAGAACCAGACGGCCTACCTCAAGCTGCCCAACGAAAGTTACTGGTGGTCGTGGTACGGCAGCGAGGTCGAGACCGACGCGTTCTACCTCAAGCTGCTGGCCCGCACCGATCCCCGGGGAGAGCTGGCGCCGCGGCTGGTCAAGTACGTGCTAAATAACCGCAAGCACGGCGCGTACTGGAACTCAACCCGCGACACGGCCTTCTGCATCGAGGCCCTGGCCGACTATCTCAAGGCCAGCGGCGAGGACCGCCCCGACTTGTCGGTTGCGATCGCCCTGGACGGCAAGAACCGCAAGGAAGTGCGGATCACTCCGGCCGATCTCTTCGCCTTCGACAACGCGTTCGTCCTCGAAGGTCATGCGCTGACAACCGGCTCGCACACGATCTCGTTCCTCAAGCAGGGGAAGGGCCCGCTCTACTACAGCGCCTACCTGACCAACTTCACGCTCGAGGACCCGATCACCCGCGCGGGCCTGGAGATCAAGGTCGATCGCAAGGTCTACCGGCTTGTCAAGGACGACAAGGCGGTGGACGTTGCCGGCGGCCGCGGCCAGGCGGTCGGCCAGCGGATCGAGCGTTATCGCCGCGAGCGGCTGGGCGAGGGGGCGGCCCTCAAAAGCGGGGAGCTTGTCGAGGTCGAGCTCGAGATCGAAAGCAAGAATGATTACGAGTACCTCGTCTTCGAGGACTACAAGGCGGCCGGGTTCGAGCCGGCCGAGGTCCGCAGCGGCTATAACGGGAACGATCTGGGTGCCTACGTCGAGTTCCGCGACGAGCGCGTGGCCTTCTTCACACGGGCCCTGGCCCGGGGCAAGCACAGCGTCTCCTACCGCCTGCGCGCCGAGATCCCCGGCCGGTTCCACGCTCTACCCGCCCGAGCCCAGGCGATGTACGCACCCGAGCTGCGCGCCAATTCGGACGAGATCGGGCTCCGGGTCGTCGATTGAGAGGCTGTATCCGGAGGCCTCAGGTCTGCACCTTCAAACCTGCGAGAAGGCCCGCAGAGCTGAATCCTGGCTTTCATGAATCTCGACGACTTTATCCAGGCCGACGATATCGGCCCCGATGCGCACGTCCGGGTCCATGTTGCAAAGCTTGACTTGCCGTCCCTCCGCGGCGGCCCGGCTCGCCAGTTTGAAGAGGACGGCAAATCCCGTGCTGCTGAGAAACTTGGTCCGGCGAAAATCCACCAGGAGCCGCTTTGCCCATTCCTGGGCGGTCACCTGACTCAGCTCGGCGCCGAGCTCTTGAGCGATCTTGGGACCTTGCAGGTCCTTGGTCAGGACCTCGACGAGCGCGACGTCCTTCACCATGCTCAAGCTGATGTGCTGGAAATCGGGAGTTGACATCACCGGGCCCTTTCTTGGGAATTAACAGCCGGGATGGACGGAGTCGCCGGCACAGCAACAACGGCGGCTCGGTTTTTCGGGTCCGCCATGGCTCGGCACACCTATAACATAATCCGGATTCGGAGCACCGCCGTCTACTCGTCGATATCTACCCCCTGCCCCGTGCGTCGCCTCGTTGTCGGCCCTGTCCGCGGCCTGCGCGGCGAGCCGGTATTGTCGCCTGACCGCTTCGACGAGTGTCAGGTGGAGCGGCGAGGCGGGAGAGACGGTTCGGAGGCGGCTTAGTATCACCGGCTCGATGGCCGGTGTGGTCACTTACCAGAGCGTTGACGATCTCGGCGAGCCGGGTCTCGGGGTTCACAACAAGGAGTCCTCACGTCCCCGGCTCCCGCGGACGCGAAGGAGCGTCAAGAGTGGATGCCGTGCGAGTTCCTCGTCGGCGATCGGCTTCCGCAGGAGTTCGAGGACTTGGGGGAGCGATTCATCCAGGTAAATTTCCTCCGCCTCGTCCAGGTCCTTCGCCTTCCCGGCGAGGATGAGGTGAAGGACCGGATCGTCGGTCACACCGGGGATGTCGTCCTGGCGCTCCATCGATCGTCCTTCCGGCTGTCAGCGGATCTCATTCTCGCGGTTCTCGATCACGGCCTGGGGGTTCTCGGTCTTCAGTTTACCACGTTCGCCGGCCGGCCGGCCACGAAGCTCGCCACGTTGGCCACGGTCGCCTCCAACAGCCGTGTGCGCGCTTCCGCGGTGGCCCAGGCGATGTGCGGCGTGATCACGCAGTTCCGTGCCCGGAGCAGCGGGTTTTCGGGCCGGATCGGCTCGAGCGAAACGACGTCCAGTGCGGCCCCGGCCAGCCGGCCGGCGTCAAGCGCAAGGGCGAGGTCCGGGTCAACAACGAGCGGGCCTCGGGCCGTGTTGATCAGGAACGCATTCGGCTTGACCCGCCCCAGCCGCTCGCTGTTGACCAGGCCGGCGGTTTCTGGCGTCAGCGGACAGTGCAGGCTGATCACATCCGACCGCGCGAACAGGTCGTCCAGGTCGCACAGCGTGACAAGGTCATCGGCCGGCGACGAGCGGGGAGCCGGGTCGTAGGCCACGGTGGTCATGCCGAATGCCCGGGCCAGCTCACCCACGCGCTCTCCGATCCGGCCGAAACCGACGATGCCCATCGTCTTGCCGGCCAACTCGATCAAGGGCGTCTTGATCAGGGAAAAGTCCGGCTGGCGGGTCCACTCCCCCTGCCCCACGGCCTCCGCATGCCGCGCGACGTGGTGGCACAATTCCAGGAGCAGGGCAAACACGTACTGGGCGACCGAGTGGGTGCCATATTCCGGGACGTTCGAGACCGGGATCCCTCGCCGCCGGGCCGCCACGACATCGACGCAGTCGAAACCCGTTGCGATGACCGTGATGTATCGCAGCTCGGGCGAACCTTCGATCAATTCGGCCCGGATCGGAGTCTTGTTGGGGATCAAGACCGCCGCGCCGGCGATACGTGCCCGGACCTCCTGGGGCGAGGTGTAGGGATAGACCTCGACCTCACCCAGTCGATCCAACCCTGCCCAGGCATCACGCTCCACGGCCATCGGGCGGGCGTCCAGTACGACAATCTTCATGGGTCAATCGTCTCCGGGGTTGCCTCTCGGGGATGCGGTCGAAACGATCGGGTCCTTCCGAATCACTTGCCGCTGTCCTTTGCCGCTTCGAACGGGTTCCCCGAAAACACCGCCTCGGCCTTTTCGAGCCAACCTGGTTGGTCCATGTTCGTGGCCGGGGCGATCCGCGCGAAGTCGAAAGAGGGGCGCGCGGACTCAGGCATGGCTAACGCAGACTGGGCACCCGGCGCGGGGGGCGCGAACAAGGGCGCCGGCGCCAGTTGTTCATGGATCGATTCGGCCACGTCGTTGGCGATGCGCGCGCGGTCGGGCTTGGTGAGGTGGGGGGAGCTGAAGAGGAGGCCGGTGAAGGTCGGCCAGACGTCGCTGAGCTTTTTCTTCCTGTCATCGATCGAGAGCGAGCCGTCGCTCAGGATGGACGACATCTTTGCCTGGATCTCGGCGAGGCCGGGGAGGCGGGGCCAGTCGTCGCGGGTGTCGAGACGTTCGAGGGCGATGACCATGAAATCGGACTGGTCGAACGGCGGGCCCTTGTCCGACCCGGTCCGGAGCCGTCCGCCTGAGAACCAGAGCTGGTCGAAAAGGCCGTCGCCGCCGGCCGAGGCGATCCCGACGTAGATGCCGGTGTGGAGCGGTGTGCCGGCGGGGAACGAGTCCTTGACCCCCAGTTGCAATTTGGTCGCGTTCAGGGCGAGGGTCTTGTCGATGCCGGTCTTGAGCGCGTCGGCGATCTGGGGGACCACCCCAAGGGTGATGCCGCCGAGCTTGGTGATCTCGCCGACGGTGTCGATGAAGGCCCGGGCCACGTCGCTGCCGGGGACCGCGTAGAGGCCGACGACGAGGTTGACGTCGTCGCCACGGTACGGGGTGGGCCCGGCCAGGCGCTGGTTCTGGGCGACGATCCGGTCGAGCCCGGCGTTGGCCAGCGCGCCGAGCTGACTGGGCCCCACCACGGATTCCTCGGTCTCCTTCTGGTGCTCGGTGAAGCTGTGGAGCATCGGGTAGAAGGTCTGCCAGAGCTGGCGCGCCGTGCGAACGTACATTTCCTTCAATCGGAGCACGAAATAAGCTTCGTTCTTGGCGACGTCCTCGCCCTTGGAAGGGGCGCCGGCGGCATCGACGACCCGTGCGTCGTCCAGGCGCCTCCAGACCAGTTGGTCGGCCTTCCTGGAAAAGACCGAACCCATGAAGCGTGCGAAGCCCGTCAGCGCGGCCCCGAGGTCGATCGCGGCGGCCGGCTCGGTTGGGGTTGCCATCTCGAATCCTCCACTCAGGCTGACTCGTTCGATCAGGGGTTCCAGGTTGGATCGGGGCAGGCCCGTCGACTGGACGAGCTCCAGCATCATTTCGTCGTCTTCGGCGCCCGGGGGGGGTTGCGGCGCCATGCCAAATGCGACCCCGCCCAGACCGGGATCAAAGGACTCGAAGCCCAAACCGCCGGCGTACGGGGCCGCAAACGACGGGCCGATGCCCGTGGCGCCGGCGGGCGATCCGGCGTGCCGGCTCGAAGCCGAACGCCTCTTGAGGTGCAAGGCGAGCGTGGCCTCGAGCGGGTCGGCCGGCGGAGACTGCGGCTGCTCGATCGAGAACGGGACGGCACTGCCCCCATATCCCCCGGCGGCGCCGGGCTGGTTTTCACGCTTCCAGAGGAGCCAGGGTTCCGAGCCCCAGATGTTTCGAGCGACCTGCCCGGAGAGGGAGTCGGGCGGGACGAGCTCGGGCTTCCTCGCGCTCAACCCGACGACCAATGCCCAGCTCCGCCGGAGCATCGGCGGGTGGCCGAACACGTAGGGGGCATCGACCGGGTCGAGCAGCCCCGCGAGGGCGTCGACCTCGGGGGCCGCGGCCCGGTCGACATGCCGCAAGAGCCGCTCGACGGTGAACCGGTAGTAAGCGGCCAGCGCCTCGACGTCGGGGTGCGCCCCCTTGCCGACCAGGTGCCGGAGGTTCTTGACGACCGTGCCGAAGGTCTTGAACTCGCGGACCCCCTCGGCGAAGGCGCGGAGGACCTCGACGGCCGGGCCGACCGGCGCGGCGCTGTCGGCGGCGGACTGGAGGGCCTGGGCGTCGGCGGGGTTCTTTGTGAAGCGGGCGACGGCGTCCCCCAGCCCCTGGGCGGCCGACTCCAGCCGGCGGCGGTCGCGTACGTAGGCCGCGAACGCCGAGTCGTCGAGCGGGTTCGTGAGCAGCAGCGTGTGGGCCGCGTAGATCCCGAGCATCGGGTTGTCGAACTTCCCGTCCAGCATCTCGCCGATGGCCGACGGCGAGAGCACCTGGCGCCGGTTCATGAGCCCGAGACGGGCCAGCTCGGTCAGCCGGAACCCCGGGCCGTCGGAGTCGAAGGCGGTCGGCGCGGCCGGGGCGAAGGGGGCGAACAGGTGGGACGCGGTGGCCAGGTCGGCCCGCCGGAGTGAGGCTTTCGAGAAGGACCGCAGGGTCAGGAAAATCTGCGACTGCCAGTCCTTGAGCGTGACGACCATCTGCTCGACCGTCTCGCCGCTCGGGAGGTCGAGGCGGAGGAGGTAGGGCTTGGGGTCGAGTTCGACGTGACAGGCCGCCCAGGTACTCGGGCCGGGGTCTTTGGCGGCGTTCGGCGCCAGGTCGGACACGAGATTCCCGTCGAGGTCCCAGAGCGTCAGGCCGGTCGCGGGGTTGTCGGGCGTCGTGCCGGTGCGCGACGGGTCGGACGTCTCTGGGCTTGTCGCGTCCGTCCGGACCGGCGTCGCGCACTCGCGGACGAAGACGAACAGGCTACTCCCCTTCCCGGGCCGGTCGGAGTTCTCGTGGAACCGCGCGCTCTCCTGCTCGGCGTGCGTCATCTGGGCGTCGCCGGTCGCGGTCGTGGCGGCCAGGGGCGCGGGGGAGTGGAACGGCAGCTTGTCGAAGCGGATCGCCCTCGGGCGGTCGTGCAGGCTGACGAGCTTCTCCTCGGTCGCGTACCCCGTGCGGACCTTGACCTTGTAGATCCCCGGCTCGAGATCGGCGTGCAGGGTGCCGAGCCCGCGCTCGACCACCCGGAACTGGCCGTCGAGCACGAAGATCTCGGTCGCCCCGTCCGACGTGGTGACGTCAAGCGAGAGTCGGTCCGGGGGCGCTGAGGTCGACATGGGTCACTCCTTGAGACGTGACGTGGCCGCCGGCCGAGAGCGTTACCGTGCCGGCGATATCGAACGGCACCGGCTCCTCCTGCCCGACGAGAAAGATTTGGTAGAGCCCCAGCGGAAGCTTGGTCTTGTAGACCGGGGGCTGTGCGTCGAACTTGCCCACTGTCTTGAACTTGTCGGTCTGGATCAGAAGCCGTTGTTTCGCCGGGGCCGCGGGGAGCTGGACCTCGACGTCGAACAGCAGGGGGTCGACCTTCACGATGACGAACTGCTCGAGGGCCTGCTGGTTGTTGGGGTAGGGGTCGAAGTCGGGCTGCTGGGGGACGGTTGAACCCTGGACGTCGGCCGGGTCCATGAAGTCTTTCATGTGGTTGTTGAAGAAGTTCTGGAGCGATTGCGCGGTGACCACGCCCATGTGGTCGGCGGCCCCGCCTCTGAGCCCGGCGAGCAGGGTCGCCGAGAAGACGCCGCGCACCACGCCGTCCACCTTCCGCTCGATCGACCGGCGCGACCAGATGGTGCCGAACCCGTAGAGGCACCTCACCCGGTCCAGGGCGCTGCCGACGGTCAGCGCGTCGAATCGGACCGGGTTGGGTTGGGTCAGCGGGAAGTTGTCGCGGCAGCAGTCCATGAACAGCAGGATCTCGTCGAAGAAGCCGGCCTTGAAGAACCAGTCGGCGTACCCCCGGGCGAGAAAGTGGTTGTTGAACTGGCGGGGCGCCGCGTCGGCCATCAGCAGGGCCGGCTCCTTCGACGCCACCTCGATCCCGTGGCCCGCCATGTAGACGTAGAGCCGGCGCCCGGCGTGCTGGCCGGCGGCCATCCCGCGGTCGTAGTGCTTCCTGAGCGCCTTGTAGACTTGGTTCTCGATCGGCTGCGCGTCATCGATCGTCGGCGGCGAGGGGTAGATCCGGGCGATCAAGTCGGCGTTCGCCTTGGGGACGTCCCCGCCGTCGGGCGCCGTGACCCAGTCGTAGAACGCCGTCGCGTCGTTGACCGGGCCGAGCAGCGGGTGGAACGAGTCCGACGTCGGGTCGTCGAGGCCGGGGTAGGACTGGACGCCGACGATGACCGCATAGTCGTTCGGTTGGGGCATCGTGTTTGCACGGTCAGGGGTACTGGTCGTGGATGAATGACTTGTCCGTCGGCGACAGGTCGGTGTTCAGGCCTACCGAGAACCCGTCGGTCGTCCAGTTCGCCGGGATCGGGTACATCATGATCGAGGCCCCGTCCACCTTCGTGAAGTTCGTCTCGGCGGCGACGGTGGGCTCGAACATGTTGTGCTCGATCGTGGGGAGGTCCCAGTTGTTCGGGGGGCCGGACAGCGAGCGGATGACCTCGGGCCTGTTCCACTTGATCCCGCCGGCCGGGTTCTGGTGTTCATGGATGAGCCCCATTGCGTGGCCGAACTCGTGGAGCACGACGCGGCGCACCTCGTCAGGGTCAGAGGTGGGCGTGAGCCAGCCGAAGTTCATCGTGGGCTGGGTCTTGTCGGTGATGGACCGGCAGGTGGTGCCGATCACCGACCACGAGCCCGGGAACTGGAAGGAGATGCGAATGTCGGTGTTGTTGTCGTCGCGGAAGCTGAGCAGCAGGTTGGCCATCCCCGGCGTGGTCCAGCGCTGGGCGACCTGCTTGACCTTGGCCTGGACGCCGGGGTCGCCGTCGAGGAAGGAAACGGTGATGAGATTACCGGGAGTCCACTTGGAAGCCTTGACCAGCGCGGCACGCTCCGTTTTCGACCCGGCCGGAGGGGCCGCGTGCCATGCGAAACACCATTTGTTATCGTTCGCCATCACAAGATCTCCCTGACTTTAGAGGTTTCGAACCCAAATAAGTATTCTCAGAATGCGATCAGGAAAGCCATCCTGACGACGCGTCCCCGCTCAGTCAAGAAAAAAAAGGCGACATTCGCGACAAGCGGGCCGGTGGTTTCAAACGGCCCGACGCAGACGGTTTGCCCGGCTCATTCCGGCTCTGGTGGCCGGAGGCGCTTGACCTGCCCTGGTGAGATCTCGGGGCTCGCCGGGTCGGGCTCGGCCGCGTCGCGGCCCGCTTCCCGGTCCTTGGAGCGGACCGACTTGACCGACCTTAGGCCGGCCGGAGCGTCGACGTCGCCGGCCTGTTCGTCGTAGAGGTCGAACCAGGGGAAGCCGTAATCGGTGTAGGTCTTGGCGTCGATCGGACTCGGGGGCGGCTCCCGGCCGGTGATCTCGCGGAACCGCGCGCTGTTGACGATGTGAACGACGACCTCGCCGAAACGCTCCTGGTCCCAGACGTCGAGCCCGTACGGGTCGGGGTAAATCTTCTGGCGCATCGTGCCCCCGGCGGCGAGCCCCATGGGAGACATGGCCATGGCGACCATACCCTCTTCGACCCCCCTGCCGCGCGTCGGCGGGGGCTGGTCCGGGAACCGCCCCGGCTTGGGCTCGTAGACCCGGATCTGGATCCCGCCGAACCGCTCTTCGCCCGTCACCTGAGCCTCGACCGTGTAGCCCATGCCGAGGGGCATCGCGACGAACTGGCGGATCACGCCGGCGCCGACGTTCACGCCGTCGATCCACGGCTGGTCGGGACACACGAGGTAGTTCTGCGGCGACCCGGTCAGGTGATCTTCCCATGTGGTGCCCGAGACGGCGTTGACCCGGCCGACCCCGACCTGGACGGCGTTCGGCTTCCACCGAGCCCCCTCGAAGGCGATCCAGAGGGCCTCACGCTGGTGCATCGGGACGAAGACGACCGAGTCATCCTTCCAGTCGTCGGGGACGCGGTCGGGGAAATCTCGGGCGCGGCAGACGGGGAACCGGCCGAGCCCCGGGGACAGCGGGTAGACGCGGCCGTCGTCCGGAATCCGCAGGGTCCGCTGGAACGTCAGCGCGGCCCGTTCTCCGATGCGGACCGCGTCGCCTTCCACCACGATATCGAGCGTCGGTCGGGCCATGAGCGCGGGCCTCCAGGGGTCTTGAAGGGTCGCGGGACGGGTCTGCCGCTCGCGCCGACGTTACCGCGCGCATGGCCGCGCCGCAACGCTCCGCCAGGCCCCGTGATGTTACCACAGGAAATCGAGCAGCAGATCCGCACGAACGGGGCGGATCTCGACCGGGAGGCACGCGAGTTGTACCTCGTCGAGCTTTACCGGCAGGACCGGATCTCCCACGCCCAGCTTCGGGACGCATTGGGTGTGAGCTTTCACGAGGCCGAGAAGCTCATTAAGGACCACGGTGCCGGGCATGACTTTCCCCTTGTGGAGTTTGAGCAACAGCGGACCTTCCTCCGTGGGGCCGAACAGCGATGATTGTCGTCTGCGACATGGGGCCGCTTCATTCCCAGAAACTCGACCACCTTGTGCGGAAGACCCGCTTCTACGTGGGCAAGGAGTGCAAACAAGTTATCCAGAGCATGACGCAGCGTGACTTGCAGCAGAAGCTCGCCCGGGAGCCGACCGACCAGAAGCAAGAGCCTTACACCCCGAGCGGCGAAGGAGACTGAAGCACGATCTGGGAGGCGGTCACTTGTTCCGGAGAAGCCTTGCGGTTACAATACGTACAGTAACACGTGTTGCCGGAGGCCGCCATGCAGAAGAAACTGACCATTACCGTTGACCAGCGAGTCTACGATGGGCTGCACACCGTTGTCGGCCGACGGCGTATCAGCAAGTTCATCGAGTCACTCGTTCGGCCCCATGTCATCGGCAAGGATCTGGAGGTCGCTTACCAGCAGATGGCCCAGGATGAAGCGCGTGAAGCGGAGGCGCTCGAGTGGGCCGAAGCCACCGTGGGCGACATAGCCGATGAAACGCGGTGAGGTCTGGTGGGTCGACTTTGATCCGGCGGTTGGAGGCGAGGTGCGCAAGCAGCGGCCCGCCGTCATTGTGAGCAATGATGTGGCCAACAAGTATCTCAACCGCGTGCAAGTCGTCCCATTGACCACCAGCGTGGTGCGCATCTACCCCAGCGAGGCCCCGGTGACGGTGCGGGGAAAGAAGCACAAGGCGATGGCTGACCAGGTGACAACCGTAAGCAAGCGCCGCCTACAGAACCGGATTGGCCGACTCTCCAAAAGCGATATGGGCGGGGTCGAAAAGGCCCTCAAAGTGCAACTGGAGCTGACGTAATCAATCTCGGAGCCCTTCGCCCCCGATGGCGACAGGTGAGCGATGAGTCTGCCCCGCGTGCAGTTCACGATCCGGACCGGAATGATCGTCGTCGCGGTGACGGCTGGCCTCCTCGTCATGTGGTCCCCATGGATCTTGTTGGTGGTCCTGCTGGTCTTACCATTCGTCGCCCTCCGTTGAGCCCCCAGCACGGAGTTTCTTTGCGCCGTGCTCGGAATGATCTTGGGCGCTTTGTTCATAGCTGTTCGCGTGAACGATCGCCCGACGCACGACTTCAGAGATTTCATGGATCTGCTTTGGATCATCGGAGGTGCCGTCGCCGGGGCCTTGGTTGGCACGATAGTCGCATGGGCCGACAGGCGCATTGTCAGCGGGCGATCTTGACCTATCGAGCTGGCGTTCATGCTCTGGATTGAGGGTGATGCTGATCGTCATGATGCGTCTCGGCTCGGGCGAGGCTTCCACAGCCACTTGCTTACCAGGAAGCGGTTGAGCTCAGGGCTTCTTGTCCGGCTTTCGTGATGCTCCGCAGCCGGGCCGCAGGGCTTTGATTCTGAACCGTGGTACTCCACCGATCTTATCACAGCGTGTGACGTCTTGCGAACGCGGTCCCTCCACGGTGTTCGCCTCGGCGAAGCCGCTCAGATCACCATTCTTTGCACTCCCAGCGGCTCAACCTCCCACGACCTCTTTCCACCGCTTGTCCCATTCCCACATTTGAAGACCCTGTTCGGGGGTGAGCGGCGCGCCGAGCTGGCGAGCCCAGTGGCAGATCTGGCCGCGATGATGCGCGTCGTGGGTGATTGCGGCGCAGACCAAGCCGACGACATCGGGTCGCCAGTCGGCCACGTGGCCGCCGGCCGCGAGCGACCTCTCGATCAAGCGCACCATCGCCAGGGCGCTCTGGGCGAGCGCCCCCTTTGCCTCCTCGGGTGTGACGTCCGCGCGATCGAGTCGGGCGGGTGGCTCGTCGTCCTTGATCGACATGGCGAGCCGCATGCAGCGCACGTTATGCATGTGGGCGAAGGTCGTGGCGATGTTGCGGCGTTTCGAGCATGAGGGCTGGGCCCTCCAGATCTTCGGGTCGAGGTTGTCGAGGAGCACCTGGTTGATGCGCTCGTTTGTCAGGTAGGCCTCGATCAGCGCGCGCCCATGATCAATGGGCTCTTTTCTGTTCCGGGAGCCGCTGGCCGCGCCGGGCTCGCCGGCGTCTTTCCTCTCGACCCTCTTGCGAACCGGCATCCCTTACCCCTTTCGTAAAGTTCCCGGTTGCTCTGAGCCACATCGCGAGCAGACCGCCATCAGTCGGCGGGGCTGGGCCTTGGCTTGAGAAAGAGCCATTGAGCCCATGGGTGGCCCTCGTCCATCGCCTCCGCGGCCTCCTCGTTCGTGAGGGCGGCACAGTCCCGCGGGAGTTCATCACGACTCGGAGCGCGGCTAACAATCACCTCTGTTTTTCGGGGCTGTGAGGGGGTCGCGAAAAACTCTTACCCCAAGCACCCTCTGTTTTTCCCGTGTTTTCCCGGGCTTGGCATCGCAAATGGGGCGTCGCCGTGCTGATCCCCCTGTTGCGGCATCCCTCTTATGACGCCTGCCTCGCTGAACTGCGTCGCAATCCCACGCTATGTCGGCTGCTCGGTTAGGCAGTTTATTGAGCGTCAGGTTAATGACTTCACAGGGATCCCCCCCGCGTGCCGGAAGCCAAACACCGGCGGCTAGCGCCGTGCCGCTCAGATATCATGCGGCCTCCGATTCCGCCAACCCTCGCACATCGATCTTGCCGGTGACGGCGGCGGAGCGTTCT
>JBIOJM010000050.1:0-41158 GCA_044450785.1 Isosphaerales bacterium | reverse complement strand
TGACGCAAATGACGCAAATGACGCAGGAAAACACGCTGTGTGTGTATTCTCTCTTCGTCCTCGACGTTCGCGCCTCCATCAACCGACCCGCACCATGAACCACCCTTCACGCACCACGCCCCCGTTCGGCGACGGCGAATTCGGTGCGCCGAAACGGCGTGAACGGTTACGGTCTTTCTTCCGTCCTTCCGACGGCGTCGGTCTTTCTATCGTCCGCCGTCCCCCATCCTTCCGCCGCCTCCCGCACCCCCCTACCCCCTTCGAGCAACTTCGCCAGCGGCCAGGCGGAATATTCATCAGGAAGATTGGGAATGTCCGCGTCCTGTTGTCAGTGCGTGGCATGCGTCGCGCGTTTGTCAAGGAGCACTGTCCCGCGAAAGTCGCCCGGTGAAGTCAGGATACATCCTGGGGAGGCGACACGGGGCCCAGGCGTTTATCCACTGGTACCACCATGCCGGAAGAATTGATTGATCCCGGTCTGCTCGAGCAGACGAAGAACCAGATTCGCAAGCTGGTGGCCGAGATCGCCGACTTGGCGGAATCGGACATTCAGCCAAACGAGTTTTACGTCGAGTTCCTGAATCGCTCGGTGGCGGCGGTGGCCGCGACCGGGGGTGCGTTCTGGATGATGGATGGGCGGGGCGGTCTCAAGCTGCAATATCAGTTCGAGTTTGGCGTGACGGGGTTGATGGACGGGCGGGTGAAGACCGCGCCCCACGACGCGCTTCTCGGCTGCATGCTCCAGGCATCGCAAGCGCAGATCATTCCTCCCAGCGCGGTGATCGAGGGGGTCCCGCAGGCATTCAACCCCACCGAGTACGCGTTGATCATCGCTCCGCTCCTGGTGGACAAGCAGGTTGTCGGCCTGCTGGAGATCCTGATGGATCCCACCCGGCGGGCCGCTCAGCAGAAGAGCACGCTGCGGTTCGTCACCGACCTTTGCGACCTGGCGGCGACCTATCTGAAGAACCGTCAGATGCGGCAGATGATGTCGCAGCAACGGCTCTGGAATCAGCTCGAGGGGTTCACGCACCAGATCCACTCATCGCTGGACCTGAAGGAGACCGCCTACTCCGTGGTCAATGACGGCAAACGCCTGGTGGGCTGCGACCGGCTCACCGTGTCGCTCAAGATCGCCGGCAGGACCATGGTTGAAGCGGTCAGCGGGCAGGAGGTTGTCGAGCAGCGGTCCAACCTGGTGCGCGAGCTGACGCGGCTCTGCAAGGTCGTGATCCGCTCGGGGGAGGACCTGGTCTACACCGGCAACACCGACGGCTGCGCCCCCGACCTGCGCGACGCGCTCGAGATGTACGTCGACGAATCGGGGTCGAAGGTGGTCGTCGTCACGCTCTTGCACAAGCCCGAGACGGAGCAAGGGGCCGAGAGCAAGGAGAAGGTTGTTTTCGGTTGCCTGGTTTCCGAGCAGATCGGCGACGAGCTGGCGCCGACGGACATGCACGCCCGGACCGAGGTGGTATCCAGGCACGCCTCGTCGGCGCTGTGGAATGCCCAGGAACACCACAAGATCTTCCTCAAGCCTGTCTTGAAGGCGCTCGGCTCTCCCTGGCGGATGTTCCGGGGCCGAACTCTCGCCAAGATCGGCGCCGTGCTGGCCGCCGTGCTGGCATTCATCGCCGCCATGGCATTCATCCCTTGCACGCTCTCCATCGAGGGCCATGGTTCACTTCTCCCCGAGGAACGGCACAAGGTCTATGCGCCGGTGGCTGGCATCGTCAGCGAGGTCCCCGTCGATCACGACGAACGAGTACACAACGGAGACATCGTCATCAAGCTCGACAGCCGCGAGCTGCAGAAAGAGCTGAAAGGTCTGATGGCCGAGATGCAGAAGGCCGAGAGCCAGTATAACTCCCTCGGTGTGCAGGTCGGGAAACTGCGGTCCGGCCAGGACGATCACGAGATGCTTCAGCTCCAGGCCCAGCGGGCCGAGGCGCGGATCACCGGCAAAAGCTCCAAGCAGCGGATCGAGATCGTCGAGGAACAGATCGAGTCGATGAACGTTCGATCGCCCCAGGACGGGAAAATCACGACCTGGGAAGCCCGCAAGACCCTGATGGGCCGGCCGGTCGAGATCGGCACCGAGCTGCTCCAGGTCGCCGCGATCGACGGTGACTGGATCCTGGAGGTCGAGGTCCCGGACGACGACATGGGGCCGATCCTGGCGGCCCAGAGCCAGCTCGAGACCGACATCAGGGAGGGGCGGAAGAAGGCCGGCGCGCCCCTGCCGGCTCACTTCTTCGCCATGACCGACCCAGCCCACCGCTATGAGGGCTACGTCATTCGGATCGCCCCCGGCGCCGAGACGATGGCCGAATCCGAACAATACAAGAACCGCCATATCGTCAAGGTGATGGTCGGGTTCAGCGACGCGGTCCAGAAAGACTACCTGGCCCGCAACCATATTGCTGAGATGCGGCCGGGGGCCGAAGTCCGGGCCAAGGTCGACTGCGGCAAGACAAACCTGGCCTACTACCTGCTCCGTAAACCGATTCAGGTCTTCTACGAATCGGTGCTGTTCCGCTGGCCGTTCTTGCGGTGAACGAAGCGTCCGAGCGACTTGCCTGACTTGATTTGAAGACGCAATGTCCGATTTGAGCCGGGACCCGCCCGGCCACACCCTGGAGGCGAGGAGACTCGTCCAAACATGTTCGTTCCGAAACCGATCGCGGCAGTGGGAGCAAGTTGCATCGTCTTGCTGGGCGCGGCCGCGCTGGCCCAGACCGACCAGGCCGCAGAGCGCCAAGACAATCCGGCCGTCCAGGCCCTGGTCCTCGATGAACTGGCCAGGATCGACTGGATCAAGAAGTCGGACGTGGCGGCCCTGCGCGAGGGAGTGATCGAGTCGATGGAGCTTCAGATCGGCATGCCGGTCAAGAAGGGGGGCGTGATCGGCTACCTGCACCGCGAGATGGCCGAGCTGACCGTCGCCAAAAACGTGCTCCAGGCCAAGGCATCGCCCCCGAGGAGAAAGCCTTGGCCCAGAAGTATGTCGCCGCTCAGGTCGTGGCGCGCAACTCACGACTCAACGCACGGCAGAAAGGAATGGTCTCGGACGAGGACGTCGCCAAGGCCGAGGGAGAGTTGAAGGTTGCCGATGCACAGGTCTTGGAAGCCCGCGAGAATCGCGGCATCGCCGAGGCTGAGCTGGACCTGGCGAAACGGGCGCTCGTCGAGCACAGGATCGTCGCTCCCTTCGAGGGGGTCGTCCTCAAGCGGATGAGAGAACCCGGCGAGAGCGTTCGCGCCCACGAAGCGGTCATCCAGCTCGGCGATCTCAGCAGACTGGCCGCCGAGGCCTACGTCCCCCTGGAGCACTCGTATCGGGTCAAGGAGGGTCAGGTCGTCGAGATTCAGCCGCGCTTGAGACAATCAGGGAAAGGAGAACCCCTGCCCATCGAGAAGAAGCGATTCGCCGGCAAGATCACGTTCGTCGATCCCCAGCTCCAGCCGATCGGCGAGAACGGAGTCCGGATCCGCGCGGAGTTCGAGAATCCCGGCGACCTGCGGCCGGGCTTGATGGTGCAAATGACGATCTTTTTAACCAAGGACGTTGCGGCGGCCGGCCCCGACGGGGACGCTAGGGCGCGGACGGCCCGCGCCCGGTGATGACCACGGGTGCCGGCGGAGAAGACGGTCCGCTCCGCCGCGTCCCCCGGATTTTTTTCCGCTCGACGAGGGTTGACGACACATGAGCGCCGCTCCCACACTGGCACCCGCCTTGCCGTTCGGGCAGTCCGCCGAACATCTCAAGGTCAAGCTCCGGCCCGACCTGGTCGTCCAGCCTCAGTTCTATGAGGGAATGACCCACTACGTGATCAAGGACCCCCTCGCCCTCAAGTATTTTCGCTTCAAGATCGAGGAATACTTCCTGCTCCAGCAGTTCGACGGCAAGCTGACCCTCCAGGAGGTCAAGAAGGCATTCGAGCGGAAGTACCGGCCGCAGACGATCTCGATCGAGGACCTGACGCGGTTCGTGGCCCAGCTTCATGAGGCGGGGATCATCCAGATCGACAGCGCCGAGCAGGCCAAAGTACTGATCCGCCGCCGCAAGAAGAACCGCTGGCGCAAGGTCTGGGCATTCCTGGCCAACATCCTTTTCATCAAGATCCCGATCATTGACCCCGAGCGCCTCCTGACTCGGATGTACCCGTTTTTCCGCTGGATCTTCACCAAGACCTTCATCACGCTCAGCGTGATGTCGATGCTCCTGGCCGTCTCGCTGGTCATCAGCCAGTGGAAGACCTTCTATGACAAGCTTCCCGATTTCCAGAGCTTCTTCAACTGGTGGACCATCATGAGCTTCTGGGCCAGCCTGGCCATCGTGAAGATCATCCACGAGTTCGGCCACGGCCTGACCGCCAAGCACTACGGCGGCGAAGTTCACGAAATGGGAATCCTGTTCCTGGTCCTCACTCCGGCCCTCTACTGTGACGTCACCGACAGTTGGCTCCTGCCCAACAAATGGCATCGGATCTGGATCTCCGCGGCCGGCATTTACGTCGAGTGTTTCCTGGCCAGCCTCGCCACATTCATCTGGTGGTACAGCACACCCGGACTGCTGAACAGCCTGGCCATGGCGACGATGTTCATCTGCTCGGTCAACACCATCCTCTTCAATGCCAACCCGCTGCTGCGCTACGATGGATATTACGTGATGGCCGACTGGCTGGAGATCCCCAACCTCCGGATCAAGAGCACCCAGTTCTTCGCCTACCTGATCCAGGAGAAGGTGCTGGGCCTGGAGATCCCCGTACAGAGCTACCTGCCGCGTTCGCGCCGGTACCTGTTCGTGATCTACGCGGTGGCCAGTTACCTCTATCGCTGGTTCGTCAGCTTCGCGATCCTGTGGTTTCTGTCGCAAGTTCTCAAGAAGTGGAAGCTCGAGCAGGTCGCCTATCTGTTGGCAGTGGCAGCACTCGTCCCCTTGTTGGGAATGCCGGTCTATCAGATCGGCAAGTTTCTTCGCACGCCTGGGAGGATGCGCAAAGTGAAAAAGGCACGTGCGTCCGCCTTCGCCGCCGCGGCGATCGCGCTCGTCGCCGGGATCTTGTTGATCCCGACTCCGCTACGAATCCAGGGGTCCATTTTGCTCAAGCTGTCTCATCCCGACGTGCTTTACGCCGAGGTTGAAGGCCGGCTCGTCGAGCTGAACGTCAAAAACGGAGACTGGGTCAAGAAGGACACCGTCCTGGCCAAGTTGTCCAACCCCGAGAAACTAAAAGATCTGTTCCAGCGCCAGTCGGACCACGACTCCAACTACCATAAATACCTGTGGTATCGCGGAAGCCCTGAACTGGAGAACCGTGCCCAGGCGAAGCAATACGAGGAATTCGCCGAGAATCTGGAGCCGATGATCGAAAAGATTGTCGAGCAAATCGGCAAGCTCACCTTGATCTCCGCCCGGGACGGTCAGGTCGTCGGCTCCCCCCACAAGGAAACCCTCGGCCAGTGGCTCAAGCCCGGCAAACCGTTCTGCGAGGTCGGCGACCCCCATCACCTCGAAGCTCACCTGATCATCGACCAGGCCGACGTCCACCTGATCCGCCCCGATCGCGTAGCCTGGCTCAAGGTCTACGGCAGGGGTGAGATGACCTACAAGAGCCGCGTCTCCCAAATCTCACCGCGCAGCCGTGAGGAGATCGACACCTCGATGTCCAACATGGCCGGCGGCGAGGTCGCCGCCAAACCCGACCAAAAGACGGGGGCAGCCAAGCCCCTCACCGCCGTCTACGAAGTGGTCGTTCCGCTCGAAAACCCGGAATTGAAGCTCGAGCCGGGACTGCGGGGCTTCGCCAAGATCGACGGCGGCACTTACCCCCTGGCGTGGTGGCTGTGGCGGTGGTGGAACAAGATGTTCAACTTCCAGCTTTGAGAGACATGCTGAGAATGGGCTCCGCGACGAGCGGCGATCAGGTCCTGGTCACCGGAGCGACCGGCCTCTTGGGGAGTCACCTGGTCGAAAAGCTGATGGCAGAGGGAGATCGGGTCCGCGTCCTGGTTCGACAGGGGAGCCGGACCGAATTCCTCGACGCCTTCGGCGTCGAGGTGGTGCGGGGCGATTTGACCGATCCGGCGGCTTGTGCCGCCGCCGCCGCCAATGTCGCGCTGGTCTTCCACTGCGCCGCCAAGGTCGGTGATTGGGGAAGGTGGCGCGAGTTTCAGACGGGTTGCGTTGACGCGACCCGAACACTCGCACAGGCCGCCGCGCATGCGGGCGTGGATCGCTTCGTCCACATCAGTTCGACCAGTGCGTATGGCCATCCCCCCGATCAGGAGACCCCGATCGACGAAACAGCATCGTTGGGCCAGAACGTCTGGATTTTGGATTATTACACCCGCAGCAAGGTGGATTGCGAGCGATCGCTCTGGAAACTGGCCGGCGCCGGAGTTCTCCCCCTGACGGTGATCCGCCCGAGCTGGCTCTTCGGTGAGCGCGATCGGACGACGGTGCCGCGGTTGATCCGGGAATTTCGCCGGGGGCGGATGATGATTGTCGGCAAGGGCGACAATCCGCTCAGCGCCGTGTATGCGGGGGTTGTGGCCGACGCCGCCATCGTCGCTGCGCGCGACCCCGATTCCCGGGGTGAGGCGTACAACATCACCAGCCAGGGCCGGATCACCCAGCGCGTGTTTCTGGACCTGTTTGCTGATGCGCTCCGGGTCCCCCGGGTGAGCCGGCACGTTCCGTACGCGCTGGCCTACGCGGGAGGTTTCCTCCTGGAGCTTCGGGATCGGATGCTCTGCCGGTCTCTCCCTCCGCGGGTGACGCGTTACGGTGCCTGGCTGCTGGGACGCCAGCTTGAATACAGCACCGAGAAAGCCCGTGCCCGGTTGGGGTGGCAGCCTGAAATCAGCTACCGCGACAGCATCGAGCGTACCGTCCGCTGGTTTCTGGACCAGGAAGGATCGCCGCTGCCGCGATCCGATCGGGCCGGCTGACCGATCAGAAAGGGACGCTCGAGGGGCTCCGCGGGGCGGCCAGCGGACTTCCTGGCGGGGCGGCGGGGCTGCCCGCCGGTGTCGTGGCGCCGGCGCCGTCCACCCGGGGCACGCAGCGGAAGCCGAGATGGGAGAGCCGCTTGTCGAATGGAACACCCTCGCGGTACGTCACGGACCAGTTCTTCGCGGTTCCCCGCACGACGACTTGCTGGGAGCGGGGCCGCGTGTTCGGCCCGGCCGGGTTGTCGACCGCCTTCTTGGCGGCCACGTGGTAATACTTTGAGTCGAACCAGTCCCTGGTCCACTCTTGAACGTTGCCCGCCATGTCAAAAACTCCGTACGGCGATTTGTCCTCGGGGAACGACATGACCGGATCGACCTGTTGCGCCGTTCGGGGCTGTGACCACTTGGCTGGCTCGTCGCCCCAAGGATACCGGCGGCCGTCGGTCGACCGCGCAGCCATCTCCCATTGCGCTTCGGTCGGCAGTTGCTTGCCAGCCCAAGCCGCGAACGCGTCGGCGTCATGAAAATTGACATGCACCACGGGCAAGTTTTCGGGCTCCGCCCGCGCAGCCGCGTCGGACAACCACTTCCCGGCAGGCTGCCCGTGGTAGTGGGTCTCGCCCAGGAAGATGCGAAACTGCCGGTTCGTGACCTCGTGCTGGTCGATGTAGTAGGTCGTCAACCGAACCTGGTGAGCCGGTCGCTCCGAGGCCTGTCCGTCATGACTTCCCATGGTGAATGTGCCGCCGGGAACGAGCACCATCAGGGCACCGTCGCGATCACCCACGATCACCAGCGGCCAGCCCGACTCGTGGACACCTGCCTGCAGGTTAGGCTGGAACCCGCGGGGAAGCGGCCGAGTCGTGGTCGCGACCCGGGGTTGGGATGACGGCGGGGTCACGAGAGTCTCGGCGGGATTGGCCGGTAAGATGAGGGCGACCTGGCCCTGCGTCGACTGGGGTCGATCCGGCGTGACCGCGACGACGGCCGGTGGCGGAGCGGGGCTCGGTGGGGGTGCCGCTTTTTTGGACTCGGCGACGACGGCGGGCCGATCGGTGAACAACGGGAGGTTCTGCTGGGGCCGGTCCAGCGCCGCCTGGGCCTCGGTCGCCGTCGGCGTTCCCTTGTAGACCTTGACCACGCGGTTCAACATGGCAATGGCCTGGTCCGTATGGCCGCTCTTGGCGAACTCATATGCCCGGTTGAACATGAAGCGGGCTTCCTGATCGAGCGCCGCACGGGGCTCGGGCCCGCTCATTGCCAGCTTCGGGTCGTCAGCCGGCACGTCGATCGGGCTGGGGTCATAGAAAAACGTGCGATACGTGATCCAGCCCAGCATGACCACGCACGTGAAACTCAAGCCGCCGATGAGAAACCTGGCCCGGCGCCGCGATTCGTATGTGTCCATCGCGGGCGTGTCTTCGAGCAATACCTTGTTGCCCGTTTTTTCCCTCGCATCGGCCGGCGCTTTTACCTTTCCCGGTTTCGACTTGCCCTGTGACGACTTCGACGTGGTGGATGACTTGGATGGAGCCGCCTCGTTGTCTTTGCGTGATTTCTCGGCCGCCCGGTCCGCACCCGGTGATCCAGGCTCTTCCTCGGCCGAGTCGGGTTCCGTTTTCCACAGGCGGGGCAAAGGCTGAACCGGCTTGGGGGCGGCCTTCGTCTGCTGGGGTTCCTCATCCGCATCGGCCAGGGGTATCTCGCCTGAATCGGACATGGAATCACACCCCTTCGTAAGGATGAAGGATGAAGGCGGAAGGATGAATCAGACAGACAATTCCGGCTGCATCCCTTATCCTACATCCCCTCAACCTTCATCCTTCATTCGACATCCCTTTGCCGCGGATCTCCATCATTGATCGTCGAGTGAGTTTAGCGTAACGCGACTCCCTGGCAAACGGCAAGCCGAACCAATCCCGGCTCGATCTCGATCGTCCGGTCGTTCTCCCCATGGATTCGGCAGTCTGGCGATATTTGTACACTTTTGGAGGTTTGCCGATCAGACGACAATCAGGCCAGGCATCTGGCTTTCCACTGACCAAGGACGAAGGACGAAGGACGAAGGACCAAGGTTTTTTTCACTGTGCGAGGGCTGATCGGAATGAAGTATCGCGGCTTCGGGCGGGTTGGGTGGCCGGTCAGCGAGATCGGCTATGGAATGTGGGGGTTGGCGGGCTGGACCGGGTCCGACGACAATGAAACGGCGGCCGCACTCGAGCGAGCGGTCGAGCTCGGCTGTAACTTCTTCGACACGGCGTGGGCGTACGGCAACGGTCGCAGCGAGCGATTGCTCGGCCGGCTGGTGTCCGCCCACTCCGGGCCGACGCTCCACGTGGCCACCAAGGTGCCGCCCAGGAACTTCAAGTGGCCCTCGCGGCGCGATTCCGTGCTCGACGATTGTTACCCGCGCGAGCACATCCTGGAATACACCCAGAAAAGCCTGGAAAACCTTGGTCTGCCCCGGATCGATCTGCTTCAGTTTCACGTCTGGGAAGATGCCTGGGCCCACGACGAGCGGTGGTGCCGGGCCCTCGAGGACCTGAAGCGGCAGGGGCTCATTCGCGCCGTCGGAGTCAGCGTGAATCGGTGGGAGCCGGCCAACGTGCTCGAGACCCTGCGAACCGGTCTGATCGATGCCGTCCAGGTGATCTTCAACATCTTCGACCAGTCGCCCCGGGACGAGCTCTTTCCGCTGTGCCGGGAACTCGACGTCGCGGTGATCGCTCGCGTGCCGTTCGATGAGGGCACCTTGACCGGGACGTTGACCAGGGAGAGCCGATGGCCCGATGGCGACTGGCGCAACACCTATTTCGTGGCGGAGAACCTGGCGCGGAGCGTCGACCGCGCGGAAGCCCTCCGGCCGATCTTGCCTCCCGGCATGACGATGCCCGAGCTCGCCCTCCGCTGGATCTTGGCCGAGCCGGCGGTCTCCACGATCATTCCAGGCATGCGCACAATCAAGCACGTCGAGGCGAACATGGCCGCCAGCGACGATCACCCGCTGGACTCCGTCTTGCTTGAGCAACTGAAGGCCCACCGCTGGGACCGAACGCCCACGGAGTGGTCGCAGTGACCGTGGAGCGCCTCTTCAAACCTTGCGATGAAGGGTGGTGACGGCCTGACCGCCCTCGGGTAGGTCGATCAGGGTGTAGTCACCGAAGAGGTTGGGAGCTTCTTCTTGCAGCAGCTTGAAGACGGCGATGGCCAGCCGCCGGATCTCGACGTCGGCCGCCGCGTCGCCGCGCATCTCGATGAAATGGCGCAGCGCTCGGGCGTTGGCCGTCACAAAGATCTCGGTCTCCGTGGCGTTGGGCAAGACGCTTCGCGCCGCCTCGCGGGCCTTCTTGCGCCGGGACGTCCGGTCGGGAATGTCCTTGAACGTCTCCATGAGCAGATCGGCCAGCTCGCGATAGGCAACTTGGCTGGCCCGCATCGTGTCGAGCCAGATCCGGTGCAGCTCGGGGTTGGCCGCGATGACTTCGGGTTCGACGAACGAGCATTTGGACTCATCAACAAAGCGCTGGCTCAACTGGGAAAAACCGAAGCCCGCGCGGTGCCGCACCAGCTCGTGCGTCAGGCTGCGGCTGACGCCGGTGATCAGCAGGTTGAACACGGCGTGCTCGAGCACCGAGCCGTGCCCGACCTCGAGCAGATGGCCGATGTAGGCTCGGTTGCCGCCCGGGCGCGGGCGCTGAAACGACATGTAACAGACCCGCCCGGCGGTCTCGATCAGTTTTTCGCCCGCGACCTCGGTGTCGGTCGTCCAGTGGCTGACGTCGTGGTCGGACAGGAAGGCAGCCAGTGCCTCCTGGTCGACGACTTGCCGGCCGATGAGATAGACCTTCGGCTCGCGGATGATGCGAAGTTCGGTTTGAGATTCGACGCTGGCCATCATGAGTCCTCGCTGGCATGAGGAGACATCTGGGTCACTTCCATCGAGAGAAGTCGCTCATAATACGCCCAATCAACGCCTCGGAACACCGCCCGCTCGTTTTGGGCGGTCAGATGGTAGAGGTCGTCCAGCGAGCGGACGGCGGGCGCGGCGGGTCCGGAAGGCGATGAGACCGGCGGTGCTGGAGGAGTGGCCGCGGGAGTCGTTCGCATCGTCAATAATCACGTCCGGCGACGTCCTCCGGGGAACTGGGAATTTCCTTGGCTATGCCACACAGTTTACCCCAAACGGCCCCGGGCGTCAGCGACGTCGAGCTTCGCTTTGCGCCGCGCTTCTCACCGGCCGTTTGCCATCAAGAACACAGGTCGAGCCGAGCGCGGATCTCTTGCGTTACGTTCTCCGCGTGGCGGAGGGCGGTGAGAGCTTGTTTTCTGGACGTGTGGCCACCGCGATCCCGGACATACCGTCCATTACACACGCGTCGCCGGCAGCCGCTTTGAAGGAATCTGGAGCTGATCCGTACGTGTTCGACAAGCCCCACCGAGGTGAATCCGTGAAAAGGAACCGGCGTCCACCGCTTTGGCTGGATGCGGTGGACGCCGGCCGTTTTCAAGGATCAGGTAGCCCGAGAGTCCGCGGCGTTGGTTTATGGCCGGCATGGGCTGTCTCCGGTCAGTCGTCGGCCCTCGGGTTCGTTGCGACCTGGCATGGCCTCAGCTTGCCGTGATCTTGGTCACATAGGCGTCCCAGGCGCCCTTCCCCCCCTGCTTCTGGCCCCGGAAGGGATTCTTCGTGGGGAAGTCGGTTGACCCAGTAATCCCTGTGACGTAGGCGTCGCCGGCTCCGTCCACCGCGATGCCGTAGCCCTCGTCCTGCCCGCTGCCACCGAGATAAGTGGAGTAGCGCAACGCGGTGCCGGTCGCGTTCAATTCTGTCACGAAGGCGTCATGGTATCCTCCCCCGAAAGCACCCTGGTAGGCCCCCGAGGTCGTCGGAAAGTTGGTCGACTGAGTGTATCCGGTGACGTAGGCATTGCCGGAGCCATCAACGGCGATGCCGTATCCGACATCAAGATTGTTACCTCCGAGGTAGGTGGAATAGACGAGCCCGGATCCACTGGCATTGAACTTCGTCACGAAGGCGTCGGTCCCTCCCGCGGAGGCCACCTGGTAGGCCCCCGGGGTCGTCGGCATGGAGGTGCTCCTGCCTGTCAGATAGGCGTTACCGGCACCATCCACGGCGATACCGAAGGCTTCATCTTCTTCCCCGACGCCGCCAAGGTAGCTGGAATAGACCACGGCACCCGCCGGACCGTACTTGGTCACGAAGGCGTCGCTACCCCCGCCGTAAGTCACCTGGTAGGCTCCGCTGGTCGTCGGGAAGTTGGTTGAGGTCGTAGAGCCCGCGACGTAGGCGGAGGTGTTGCCCGACGCGTCCGTGGACAAAGCGATGCTGACTGCATGATCGTTGATGGACTCCGAGTCGCTGCCCCCCAGGTAGGTGGAATAGACCAGCGCGGAGCCCGCGGCATTCAACACCGTCACGAAAGCATCCGAGGAGCCACCGCCAAAGCTGGCCTGAGCGGCATGGCTCGTAGGGAAGTCGGTGGATACGGTTACACCCGTCACGTAGGCGTTGCCGGCGGGGTCCACGGCGATGCCGGTGCCCTTGTCGGTGTTGCTACCACCCAGATAAGTAGAATAGACCAGCGCGGTGCCGTCCGCCTTGAACTTCGTGACGAAAACATCCTCCCCGCCGGCATTACCTGCCTGGAATGGGTGTTTCGTGGGAAATTTTGCCCAATTCGTCGTGCCTGTAATGTAAGCACTGCCGGAGCTATCCACGGCGATGGCGTAGCTGAAGCCGATCCCGAGGTAGGTGGAGTAACTCAGCGTCGGGTCGATCACCAGCGGCTTGCTGTGATCGTAATGGCCGACCTGGAAGGCCACCTGATGATTGCCCTGGAGGACGTACCGGCCGGCCACCGCCTGGCGCCGTCCGTTGACCTCCTGATACACGACCGGCGCGTGCTCGACCACGTCGCCGCCGGAGGTGTGGAGGACCAGATTGCCCGCACGGTCGAGCGAGGCGGACTTCACACCGTCGAAGGCCAGCCGGATGGCGCGGGGGTCGGCGCCGGGCTTGACCACGAAGTCGTATTCGAGCTGCCGCTGGTCGCCGTGGTAGACCAGGTCGATGCCGCGGTAGACACCCTGGTAATCGACCTGGCCGTAATTGGGGATGTCGGTGTGCCACTTCGACGGGTCGCTGCCGATCAGGTAGTTGCTCACGCCCGCCTGCTTGCCGAGGCCCACGGCGCGGGAAGCGGGGTTCGCCCCCACGACCCTCATGCCAACCACGTTGCTCGTGTTGCCCTGACTGAGCGAGAGCACCGCTTCGGTCGGGGTGAGGAACAGTGAGTATCCGTTGCCGCGGGACAGGAAGTTGACTTGCGAATCGGTCTGGCCCTGGTTGGCCTCGAAGCTCAGCGGGAGCTGGCCATAAGCCGCGCTCAGCCGCGCCTGGCTGGCGGCATCCGCTGGGGTTGTCGAGGTGCCGACCGGCAGAGAGGAAAGGCAGAGGCGGTCTTCGAGGGCTTCGAGGCCAAGGCGCCGGCGAGTGGAGATGTGTTTTCGGGACATTGTGGGTTCTCCTTGTGAAGGGTCGTGTTCGTCCGGTTGCGGGTTGTCTTTGGGTTTACATCGGGAGTGGAAATGTCACGGGCCGACGAAGATGTCGGCATAGCCGGTCGTGGCTTTATTGCCCTTGACCGTACTTTTCACGAGAGTCAAGACGCCGCCATAGCTGTAGATCGCACCCCCCTCGCCCAGCACGGTGCCATTCGCCTGGTTGCCGTTCACCGTGCAACTCTGCAAGTTCACCGTACTATCGAGGGCATAGATCCCCCCGCCCAGGGCCGTCGCGCCGTTCGCCTGGTTGGCGTTGACCGTGCAGTTGGTCAGCGACAGAATGCTGGTATCAGTGAAGATCCCACCGCCCAAGGCGATCCCGGATGAGCTGGCCTGGTTGTTGTTGATGACGGAATCGGTGATCGTCACGCTGCCGGCGGTCGTGGCGATCCCGCCGCCCTGGGACGCTGCCTGATTCGTCTTGATATTGCAGGAGGAGACGATCAGCGTACCCTGGTTGGAAATGCCACCGCCGGAACTGGCGGAGTTGCCACTGACGGTGCAGTTGGTCAACGCGGCCGTGCCGCCATAGTAGGCGTCGCCGTTGAACAGGCCGCCGCCGCTTACGGCGGCGGAGTTGCCGCTGACAGTGCAGTTGGTCAGCGTGGTGCTGTAGTAGCCGTCGCTGATGAACAGGCCGCCGCCGCTGACTCTGGCGGAATTGCCACTGACGGTGCAGTTCGTGAGCCTGGCTGTGCAGTAGATCCACATGCCGCCGCCGCCAGTGGCGGAGTTTCCGCTGACGGTGCAGTTGGTCAGCGCGGCCGTGCCAGAGTACATGAACAAGCCGCCCCCGCTTCCGGTGGTGGAGTCACCGCTGAAGGTACAGTTGGTCAGCGCGGACGTGCCGCGGCTCCACATACCGCCTCCGTTGCCGCCAGCGAAGTTTCCGCTGACGGTGCAATTGGTCAGCGTGGACGTGCCCCTGGCGTTGTACAGTCCGCCACCGTACTTGGCGGTGGCGGAGTTTCCGCTGACGGTGCAGTTGGTCAGCGCGGCCGAGCCAGAGTACATGAACAAGCCACCGCCGCTGATGGTGGCGGAGTTTCCACTGACGGTGCAGTTGGTCAATGTGGCTATGCCCACTGCGTAGAGGTTGAACAAGCCACCACCGAAGTTGGAGGAGTTTCCGCTGACGGTGCAGTTAGTCAGCGTGGTCTCGCCCTCGAAAAACAGCCCGCCGCCGTCAAAGGCGGCGTTGGCTCTGACGGTGCAATTGGTCAGCGTGGTCGAGCTGCCAGGAAAGTCGATCAGACCACCGCCGCCGAAACCGGCGGAGTTCCCGCTGACGGTGCAGTTGGTGAGCGTGGTCGTGCCCCCCGCAATAATGCCGCCGCCGATTGAGGCGGCGGAGTTCGCGGTTACGGTGCAGTTGGTCAGCGTGGTCGTGCCCCCCGCATTAATGCCGCCGCCGTCGCCGCCGTAGAGCCTGCCGCCCTCAAAAAAACCCGCGGCGGAGTTCCCGCTGACGGTGCAGTTGGACAGAGTCGTGGTCGTTCCGAAGCCGCTAGACAGGCCGCCGCCGCTAGTTCCGGCGTGGTTTCCGCTGACGGTGCAGTTGGTGAGCGTGGCCGTGCTGTTGTTGTTGTACTCGCCGCCGATGAGCAGTCCGCCGCCGCAGGCGGCGGAGTTCCCGCTGACGGTGCAATTGGTCAGCAGAGTCGAGGTTCCCGGACCGGCGCCCAGACCGCCGCCGGCGCTGGCGGAGTTTCCGCTGGCGCTACAGCTGGTCAGCGTGGCCGTGCCGTTGTTAGTGTTTTCCAGGCCGCCGCCAAACCAGGCGGCCGAGTTGGCGGCCACGGTGCAGTTGGTCAGCGTGGTCGTGCCCCCATCAATGAAGATGCCGCCGCCATCGCCCCCGTAGTAGAAGGCGCCGTTGATCCCCGCGGCGGAGTTCCCGCTGACGGTGCAGTTGGACAGAGTCGTGGTGCCGTGGAAGTTAACCACGCCGCCGCCGCTAATGCCGGCGTGGTTTCCGCTGACGGTGCAGTTGGCCAGCGTGGCCGTGCCGTTGTTGTTGTACAGGCCGCCGCCGTTCTTGGCTGTGTTGCCACCAGTGATCGTGAGTCCCGAGATGGACGCCGTGACACCACCGTCGACCTGGAACACCCGGCTCAGCCCGCCGCCGCTGACGGTCACGCCCGCCTTCGGGCCCGCGATCGTCTCTGTCCCGGTCGTGTCGCTCAGCTCGAGCTGGGTGCCCGTCAGGGTGATCGTCTGCGGCGTCTTGAAGAGCGTTTTGTCAAAGGCGATCGTCTCGGCCCCCCCGGCCGAATTCGCCTGGCCGACCGCCCAGCGCAGGCTGCCGACGCTGCCGTCGTCAAGCGTGCTGGTGACGGTGAACGTCGACAGCAGCCTGCGGTCCTCCAGCGCCAGCACCGTCGGCCTCATCCGCCGCCGTTTCCGGTGCTCGACCGTGCCCATCCCGCCCCTGCGCTGATTCCTCGCTTCGTTGTGACTCTTCGATCTCTTCGACATCCACATGGTGCATCTCCGTGTTTGTGAGCCGGCCTGCGAACCGAGAAATGGTCAGCCTCCAGAGCGCGCAGACCGAGCGCCCGGGCGGTGAGGGCACCGCTTCGCGCTGCGCCTCATCGGCCACGTTGCTTCAAATCGAATCTGGGAATCCGTACCGGCCTCGGGCTCACCGGCACGACGGCCACTGCGACGGGCTTTGGTTCGATGCCCCCGGTCCTTCCGGGGTTACTTCTTCGAGTTCACCCCCCACCAAGGCCGCGGCCTTGGATCGGAAGCAGAAAGGCCCAACAAGTCATCGCACCGCCCGCAGATCGCTGTATGAGGGAAACCCCCTTCTTCACTTCTGAATCGCTCGGGCTCCCCGCAATTGCCCGAGCGACATCCCATACCCGCACCGTCTCATCGTTGCCGGCCGATGCCAGGGTCTGGCCGTCCGGGGAAAACGCGACGGTCTTGACCAGCCCACGGTGACCGCGAAGTACGGCCAGCGTCGTTCCCGAGGCCACGTCCCAGAGACGGATTGTCGCATCGAGACCCGTCGATGCGAGAAGAAGGCCATCAGGCGAGAAGGCGACGGAACTGATAACACGGCCGAGATGTCCCAGGAGGCGAGTGCGTTCCCGGCCGGTGGTGAGGTCCCAGAGTGTCACGGCGTCGCCGCCCGACCCAGCCGACGCCAAAAACCGTCCATCCCTTGAAAAACTCAATGCCGTGATGAGCGGCGCATCGAGACTGCGCAGGGCCGCGCGCTCGCGTCTCGTGGCAAGATCCCAGAGAACAATCGCGCGGCCCGGTCCCGCCACTGCGATCGTCCGGCCGTCGGGCGCCCACACCAGACACGTGAGTGGCTGACCATCTCCGTTCAAGGCTCCGAGATCTCGGCCGGTCGCGACGTCCCAGAGCCGGATGGTCCCATCGTGGCCGCAAGAGGCGAGTATCTTCCCGTCCGGGGAGAATTGCGCGGCCATGATCTTGGCGAGATGCCCCGTCAACTGGCGGTGCGGTTCCCACGTGCCTGTGTCCCAGAGCGTCACCACCGCGTCCTCGCCTCCGCTAGCGAGAAGCCCGCCATCGGGGGAATATGCGACGCATTGAACGGGCGCTTTGTGGTAAAGAACGGCCTCCCGAGATCGGCCAGTGGCGACATCCCAGATCGCAACCGTCTTGTCCGAGCTGGCCGATGCCAGCGTCCGACCGTCGGGGGCGAACGCCACGTCATTCACGACCAGCGAATGACCCGAGAGAACCGAACGCTGTGTCGGGTCACGGGCCTCCTCGGGAATGGTCATCCCGAACAGAACCCACATCAGGCTCACGAGAAAGAGGGACGCTTTCACGATTTCGGTCGCGGAGGCCGATCGGCGGTCGCGTCGGCCGGTGCGAGGCTCGGGGCGTTTGTCGGTCCCGTCATCAAGGACCTGGTCAGAGGCATTGAAGCGATCGAGTCTCATGCTTGTGCCGCCTTCCCTCCGAGTGAGAGTTACTTTTCAAAGGCCGCTGGGGCCGTTGGCCCTCTTGTTCAGGTCGTCATTTCCGTGGGGAGTGCGGCCCCGCTCCTCGCGGGGCCGCCTCTCGGTTGCGGTGTGAGAGGCTCAGGGGGCCTGAGTGGTCCATGGAGAGAGAACCGCGTGTCAGATCGGTTTTCTGGGGGACCACACGACCCGACTTGTCGGGAGGTGAGGACAGGGCTCAGTGGGCAGGCGTCCCAACGAAGCCGTGAGTGTCGCCGTCGGCATCATCGTAAGATCCCACGATGTTGCCTTTCGCGTTGATCGAGAAGATCGCGGTCGCAGTTGAGCCGGGCACGTCGATCGTCGCGTAGACGCCGTTGAACACGAAGCCATGCTCGTTGCCGTCCGCATCGAAGTAGACGCCCGCAATCAGGCCGGGGTTGTTGATCCCCTCGGCTACGGTCAACGTGGAACTGGGCGGGTCGAGCGTCGTGTAGACGCCCTTGCGCAGCAGGAAGCCGCGCCGGGTGCCCCCCGCGTCCACGTAGTCGCCAACGATGTCCCCAGGATCGTTGATCCCGAAGGCTACCGTGCCGAACAGCGGGTCGTCGTTGGGCACGTTGAACGTGGTGAAGGCGCCCTTGCTCCAGATGTAACCATGCCGTTTGTTGCTTGGATCCCTGGACGTCCCCACGACCTGACCTTGCGCATTGAGGAAACCGGCTTGCGAGCGGATGGAGCCAGGCGGGTTGAGCGAAGTGAAAACGCCCTTGCTCCAGAAAAAGCCGTAGAACCTGGCACCATCGTCGTAAGTCCCCGCGATCTCGCCGTTCGCGTTGATCCCGTTGACCGTGGTAGAAATGGCGCCGGGTACATCGATCGTGGTGTAGACGCCCTTGCTCAACACGAAGCCATGCGTGTTTCCGCTCGCATCATCGAACTCTCCCGCAATCGCATTCGGGCTATTGCCGTCAACTGCGGTCCGGGTCGATCCGGGGGCGTCGATCTGGGTGAAATCGTACTGCGCCCTCGCCGGCCCCTGGAAACCCAGGAACAGGCCCAGCGCCACGGTCGCGAACAGTCTCTGAGTCGTCATCCTTGCACTCCTTCGTTGGGTGGTCATCGCCGGGAGAGCCGGGGAACACTCCCGAGAATTGCCCGGCGTGACGGTGTCGTGAGTCGCTCGATTCACAGGGGAGTCTCAGGGAATGGTTCTCCCCGGTCTGCACTGCCGGGAACCTGGCTGCCGCCCTCGGCGCGCAGACCGGGCGCCGGGGCGTTGAGGGCACTGCGCAAGCGCAGAACCTCACCAGCCGCTTCTCTGTGCTTCAGGGATCTCCTGAGGTCTCAGGGACGCTCAGGAAAGGAGCTTTTGGATGTGCTTAGCCTTTTCGCTTGCTGATTCTGGGCTCGGAAACCTCACGGGTGGACGAAGATATCGTTCCCGCTGGTCGTGGCTTTATTGCCCTTCACGGTACTGGCCACGAGAGTCAAGACGCCCCCATAGCTGTAGATTCCACCTCCCTCGCCCAGTACCGTGCCATTCGCCTGGTTGCCAGTCACCGTGCAATTCTGCGCGTTCACCGTGCTATTGAGGGCATAGATCCCGCCGCCCAGGGCCGTCGCGCCGTTCGCCTGGTTGGCGTTAAGCGTGCAGTTGGTCAGCGACAGAACGCTGTTCTTGCTGGAGATCCCACCACCGAGCGCGGTGCCCGATGAGTTGACAAGGTTGCTGTTGATGAAGGAATCGGAGATCGTGGCCTTGCCCGAGGTCGTGTCGATGCCACCACCCTCGGCCGACGCCTGGTTCGTGATGATATTGCAGGAGGAGGAGATGTTGAGCGTGCCCTGGTTGGCGATCCCGCCGCCGTTGACGGCGGAGTTGCCGCTGACGGTGCAGTTCGTCAAAGTCGCCAGGCTTGGATAGGTGTGTCCGTTGTAGGAGTAGCTGCCGTTGAACAGCCCGCCGCCGCTGACGGCGGCGGAGTTGCCGCTCACGGTGCAGTTGGTCAGAGTGGTCTTGCCTTCATCATTGTTATACACGCCGCCGCCGCTGACGCTGGCGGAATTGCCGCTGATCGTGCAGTTGTTCAGCGTGGCTTTGCCGTAGCCGTTGTACAGGCCGCCTCCCTTGACCGCGGAGTTGTCGCTGATGGTGCAGTAGTTCAGCGTGGCCTTGCCGTCGTTATACACGCCGCCGCCGGTGAATCCGGAGTTGCCGCTGACGGTGCAGTTGGTCAGCTTGGCCGTGCCGGAGTTGTAAAGGCCGCCTTCGGAGTTGCCGTTTAGCGTACACTTGCTCAACGTGGCCTTGCCCAGCCAGATGTAAATGCCGAAGCCGGAGTTGCCGCTCACGCTGGTGTTGGTCATTGTCAGCGTGGCGTTGCCGCCGTCGTTATTCACGCCTCCACCGAAGTCCAGGTTGCCGGTTACGGTGCACTTGCTGAGAATGGCATTACCCTGCTCGTTGTAAATGCCGGCGCCGTCGGTGGCGGAGTTTCCGCTGACGGTGCAGTTGGTCAGCGTGGCCGTACCCGCCTTATTGTAAACGCCGCCGCCGGAGCCGGCGGAGTTTCCGCTGACGGTGCAGTTGGTCAGCGTGGTCGTACCCCCATTGTTGTACAGACCGCCGCCGCCGTCGGTGGCGGAGTTTCCGCTGACGGTGCAGTTGGTCAGCGTGGTCGTACCCCCATTGTTGTACAGACCGCCGCCGTTCGTGGTCGTCTTGCCGCCGGTGATCGTCAGTCCCGTGATCGACGCGGTGACACCCGGGTCGACCTGGAAGACCCGGCTCAGCCCGCCGCCGCTCACCGTCACGCCCGCCTTGGGGCCGGTGATGGTCTCTGTCCCGGTCGTGTCGGTCAGCTCGAGCTGGGTGCCTGTCAGGGTGATCGTCTGCGGAGTCTTGAACACCTTGCTGTCAAAGGCGATGGTCTCGGCGCCACCGGCCGAATTCGCCTGGCCGATTGCCCAGCGAAGGCTGCCGGCGCTGCCGATGTCGAGCGTGCTGGTGACGGTGAACGTCGACAGCAGCCTGCGGTCCTCCAGCGCCAGCATCGTCGGCCGCATCCGCCGCCGTTTCCGGGCCTCGACGTTTCCCCGCCCACTTCTTCGCTGATCCCTCGCCAAATTGTGACTCATGGTTCTGTTGCTCCTCTGGTGATGAACTTCCTCGAGTGATGGACAACCTGTCTCACGCCCTCACGAACGCCTCTCGCTGCACACGTCCGTTCCCGGCCGACGACCGCAGCGCCGCTGACACATCAGCCAGCGCCGCGTCGGGGACCACGAACGAGTTCTCCAGCAACGTGTCGTCGTCGTTGATCAGGTCCGGGTACCGCCGGCCAGGCAGCACGGTCACGGCGAAGACCTCTTGCACGGCGGTCTCGAATCGCAAAAGCGCGACCACGTTCCCCGAGGTCAAGTCGATGGCGCAGACGCCGCAGGTCCGCTGGTCCTCGGTGAGCCGCTCGGTGATAGGAATGCCGCTGAAGACGGCGCTCTCGCGCACCTGCGAGAGCCCGACGAAGGCCAGGTTGCCGGCGAAGTCGACCCCGCGAGTGAAGCCCGGCACCTCGGCTATTGGCGTGTACTTGCGGGAGTTCGGGTCGATGAACCCGAACGTGCCTGTGCCCGACTCGCAGACCCAGAGCCGGCCGCCGTACCATCGCGGCGAGTGGGGCATCGACAACCCGCGATTGATCACCTCGCCCGAGGCCACGTCCATCAGAATGCCGCCCCTGGCCTTGTTCTCGCGCCAGCCGGCCGGCTCGTCGGTCTCGCCCAGCGCCGTGACGTAGCGCGGGCGGCCGTCGACCATCCCCAGGCCGTTCAAGTGACAGCGGTCGGTGGGCTCCAGCGCGGTGACGAACGGCGGCCGCCACCGCGGTGCGAAGCTGGCCGAGCCGTCGAGCGTGCAGAGGCAGGAGAACCGGGTGTTGACGACCCACAGCTCGTTGCCCGCTCCCCAGGCCATCTCATGGATCTGGATGTTGCCCGTGACGTGGCTGGAGCGCGGCAGGAAGCAGGCGTCATGCCGCCCGGGCGGATTGAGCTTCGCCGTCACGGCCGGGACGTCGACAAATTCCCAGACCTGGATCTTGGTGCCGACGGCCAGCCGGTCGCCGGATAGGGCCATGCCCATGGGCGCCTGGAAGCCGCGGAAGTGGGTGTTGAGGTGGTCCCCCTCGTGACGGACCAGCACGAGCTTACCCGCCTGGTAGGTGGTGATTACCAGCGAAGCGCCGAGCTGCCGCAACAGCGCCGGGAAGTTCGTCGTGTGGACCGCCCGCAACGGCGTCGAGTCCTCCGTCTTGGCGCGGTCAGGGTCCAGCGTCGGTGCGTCAGGTGAACTCGGTGTGGCCATTTTTCCGACCTTTCACGTCAAGAAGGCCAATGGGCGTGATCCAGAAAGGGATTGCAACCGCGGAACTCACGAATCGGTCTGCGAACTTGGAACGACCGCTGACCAGGGCGCGCAGACCGGGCGCACGGGCGGTGTGGGCCCTGCCTGAGGGCAGAGCTTCATCGGCCGTTCTTCCCTGACTCAGGGGAATCGCTCTGGCCGCGGGCACGGCGAGAGGATGACACTTCGATGGGGTCTCGCGCCGTGCACTTGATGCCTTCCGGGTCAGTTTTTCTTCTCGTTCACCCCCAGCAAGGCCGCGGCCTCGGTGCGGAAGCGGATGAGTTCCTCATTCTTGGGCTGGTTTTTCTCCATCCAAGGAACGGCCTTGTCGTACCAGCAGCGCGCTTGCGTCTTGTCGCCGAGCTGCCAGTGGGCCATGGCCAGGAAGAACCAGTCGGACGCATCGCCGCCGTTGCTGAGCTCCATCGACCTCGTTAAGGCTACGATCGCGCCTTTCCAGTCGCCCGCTCGGTAATGGGCCGCGCCGAGCGTGTTCCAATGCCCCTGAGTATTGGGAGCCTGTTCCACGGCTCTATTGGCGAATCCGACGGCGCGGCCTGGGTCACGGATGTTCGCGTCCGGGCAGTTGGCCAGCAGCCAGGCCAGGTTGTTGAGGAACGTCGCGTCCTTCGGGACCAACTCGATGAGCCGGGTGTAATCAGCGACGACCTTCTCCGGAGGACCGTGTTTCATGTCGGCCATCGCTCGCTTGTACCAGAGTAGCGGGTTATCAGGCCCCAACTCGACGGATTTGAGAGAGGCCGAGTCGGCCTCCTCAGCGTGTCCACTCGCCCGAAACAGATCGGCCAGCTCGCTGAAGTGGAACGCCAGCGTTTGACGGGCCTTCAAGGTCAGGCCCTTGATAAGTTCCGCCGCTTCACGTCGAGCCTCATCCGCCTCGCGGGGGCGCTCGCGGGCCGCGAGAAGCAGGCTTAGGCTGAGCCAGCTCCGGGCCAGTTCTTGTCGGTAGGCCAGAATGTCAGGGAATGCCTCCATCAGCTTCGATGCACGCGTCAGCGCCTTGTGAAGAGCCTTCTCCGATTCCTCGGGCCGGCCGATCGACCACAGCCTCTCACCCGCGGTGTTCAGGGCCTGGGCGGTGTTCGGGTCGTCCGGATCTTCTTCGAAGTCGCGAGTCATCGCCTCCAAGTCCCTGAGCGCGTGCCAGAGTCTCACGGTCTTATCCGCGCTGCCCGTGGCCAGGGTATTGCCATCCGGCGCAAAAGCCAGGGCGAGGATCCCAGCCGTGTGCCCCTTGAGGGTGAGACGCTCCTGACCCGTGGCGACATCCCAGATCTTCGCGGTTGTATCCGCGCTGCCCGTGACCAGGGTGTTTCCGTCGGGGGAGAACACCAGGGCATGCACCGAATCCGTATGCCCTTTGAGCGAACCTCGCGATGCCCCCGTCGTGACGTCCCAGAGTCGCACTGTCCCCTGGTCGCTTGACACGGCCAGGATCTTGCCGTCGGGAGAGAATGCGATCGACCGGATGAAGGAACCTGTCCCCACCCGCTCCCCGGTCTGGAGCGCGAGCCGCTCCCGCCCCGTGGCCGCGTCCCAGAGGGTGACGACCTGGAATTGGGTCCCCGTGGCCAGCAGCGTCCCGTCCGGCGAGAAGGCCACGGCCGATACGGCCGGGCCGGCCGAAGCTCCTGCCGTCATCGGTCTGATGGTTACCCGGGCGACCCCTGTAGCGACGTCCCAGAGCCTCGCAGTCCCGTCACCGCTTGCGGTCGCGACCGTCCCGCCGTCCGGGGAGTACGCCACCGCGCCGACGCCCTTGGTGTGTCCGGTGAGCACGGCTCCCCGCCGACCTGTGATGGGGTCGCAGAGGCTTACGGTCCCGTCAGGACCCTGGAGGGCCTGAGTCTTGGCTCCCGGCGAGATGACTTCGCCCGTAAGGCCGTCAGCCCACTCCATGGGCGGTGCGGGAAGCGGGTAGCTCGTCGTAACATCCCGGTGCTTGGTGGGACCGCGACCCGACGAGATCAACCGCCGCCCGTCGGGGGTGAAAGCCAAGCCGTGCATCTCGGCCCCGTGAGCGAGGACGACGTCTGCCGTCGCCGGGGTCGCCTCCCAAAGGGTGATCATCGAATCGCTACATCCGGCGGCAAGTGTCTTGCCATCGGGTGAGAAGGCCACGCAAAGAACGGGACCCGCGTGCGGCCGACAAGTCAGCTCCTTCCCGGTCGCGGTGTCCCAAGTCCTCAAGGTCCGGTCGACGCCCCCGGATGCCAGGACCTTGCCGTCAGGGGATAGAGCCAAGCCCCGGATGACACCGATGTGCCCCCGGAACAACACCTTCTCTCTGCCCGAGCCCACCTCGTACAACTTGAGAAGACCCTCACCCACGGCGAGTGTTTTGCTGTCAAGGGAAAACGCCACGGCGCCACCCCATCCGTGCCCACCTACAGGCGTTTCCTCTCGCCATCGGGCCCCATCCCAACTCCATAATCTGACCACTCTGGAGGAGGTTCCCGCGGCCACGTGCGTACCGTTGGGCGCGACGGCCACGGAGAGGATCTCCTCTTCGGGACCCGTGGGGAGGACGGCCTTCTCCAGGCCGGTGGTGAAGTCCCATAGTTCGAGGCCATTTCCCGTCGAACCCGACGGGGATTTCAGGGTGACAAGGACCTTCCCATCTGGGAAGAATGCGACGACGCGGCTCCGGCGGTTGAACGTGGCAAGCTCCCGACCACTGGCTGTGTCCCATAACTTGACTGGCGTTCCGGGACCGACCGCGGCCACCACCTTCCCGTCGGGCGAGAAAGCCGCGCTCCAGTACGATTCCAATCCAAACTCCTTCAAGGACATCCGCTCCCGCCTCGTGGCGACGTCCCAGAGCTTCACGGCCGAGTGGTGGCCGGCCCAGCCGACGTTTCCCAGGCTATTCGACGCCAAGGTCTTGCCGTCCGGGGAAAAGGCCACGCCCCAGATGGGGCCGGTGTGCCCGCGCAGGCTGGCGAGAAAACCGGGCTGACAGAGCCTCCGAAGGTAGTACCATTCGAATCCGCGCAGGTCCTCCTGGTCGAACTTGGGACGTTGGCCCTCAAGCAGTTCGAGAACGCGGGACGGCTGACCCGCCTCCCAGGCCGACTGCGCCAGGTTCGTTTGGGCGGCGTCGAACCGGCGGCGGGCCAGTAGCTCCTGCTCCCTGGCGGCCTTTTCGTTCGCGACGGCGATGCCGCGCTGCTCATTCGCCAATCCGGCGTTCTTGTCCGCGATACGCTTCTGGTTGGTGGCCGTCTTCGCGCTGTCCCTGGCCCGGAGAAATGCCGCCTCCTTCTGGTCCTTCTCGCGGGTGATCAACACGTTGCTGATGGCCAATATGCCGACCGCTGACAACATTGCCACCGCGATCATCAAGGCTGCCATAAGGGCGGCCTTGTTCCGGCGGGCGAACTTGCCGAAGCGATACCACGCCGACGGCGGACACGCCTGCACCGGCTCATCGTCGAGGTACCGCCGCAGGTCGGCAGCCAGGCCGTTGGCCGTCTCGTAGCGGCGGTTGCGGTCTTTCTCCAGCGCCTTCATCACGATCCAGTCGAGCTCGCCGCGGACCAGACCGCTCAGCTTCCGCGGCTCGATGTTGCGACACGCCGCGATCGAGGGCAACTCTTCGGTCGTGCTCAGCCGCAGGCTCGGCCGCGGCGACTCCTCCTCGCGGATCACCCGCAGCATCTCCAGAATCGCCCCCTGCTTCAGCCGCTTGCGGTCCAGCGGGGTCGAGCCGGTCAAGAGCTCGTACAGCAACACGCCCAGGCTGTAGATATCCGAGCGGGTGTCGATGTCGAGCTGGTTCAGCTCCGCCTGCTCGGGGCTCATGTATTCGAGCGTGCCGACAACGGCCCCGAACTCGGTGTACAAGGTCTGATCGGTCAACCGCGGCCCGGTCGCCTTGGCCACGCCGAAGTCGATGGCCTTGGGCACCGGCTTGCCGTCGTAGAGCGCGATCAGGACGTTGGAGGGCTTGAGGTCGCGGTGGATGATCCCCTTCTGGTGAGCGTGTTGCACGGCTTGACAGACCGGGATGGCGAGCTCGAGTCGCTCGCGCGTCGTCAGCCGGCGTTCGTCGCAGAACCGGGTGATGGGGATGCCCTTGACCAGCTCCATCACGAAGTAGGGCCGGCCCGTGTCGGTGGTGCCGGCGTCGAACACCTTGGCGATGTTGGGGTGGTCCATCAGGGCCAGCGCCTGGCGTTCGGCCCCGAACCGGGCAAGCACCTGCCTCGAGTCCATGCCAGCTTTGATCAGCTTCAGCGCGACTGTCCGCCGCACCGGCTGCATCTGCTCGGCCATGTAGACCGTGCCCATACCCCCCTCGCCGATCGGCTGTAGAAGCTTGTATGGGCCGATGACCGTGCCAGGCTGTGCGACCGTCGCCCCGTCGGCTTCGCCGGTTGGGCGTTCCGCCGAGGTTCGATCACCACCGGCGTCACCGAGAGCGACCGCCGGAGATTCCAGGAAACTGCCGGCTTCCCGGTGGACCTGCAGAAGGTGCGACACCTGGCGCTTCAGCTCGGCGTCCACGCCACAGCCCTCGGCCACGTATTCCTCCCATCGCTCGGGCGGCAGCTTGCCGACGGCGTGCAGGAAGATCTCACGGGCTTTTTGCAGGTCGACTGGCATGGCGAGACGGTCCTCCGGGTCCTCTACCTTGCAGTGCGTATTCGCCACCCGATCCGTCCGGAGAGCAAAGAAACAATCGGTCCGGCATGCGGGTCACTCTCCCTCGAGCAGGCAACGGAGGCGAGCTCGGGCATAGGCCCAGTGCTCGTAAGCGGTGGACCGAGAGATGCCGGCCACCTCCGCCGCATCCTCGACCGAGAGTCCCGCGAAGTGGCGGAGCTGGATCAACTGGGCGGCCCGGGGGTCTTCCGCGGCCAGCAGGGTCAATGCCTCATCGATGGCCAGGAGCTCGTCATCCTGTGGAGTGTAGCCGCCGTCGGCGTCTTCAAGTGAGATACGCCGGCTATTCGCGCCCCGCTTGTCGGCCCGCTTGCGGCGGGCTTGATCGATGAGGATGCGGCGCATGGCCTCGGCGGCGGCGGCGAAGAAATGCCCCCGGCTGTTCCACTTCTGAGCCTTCTTCACGTCCACGAGCCGCAGATAGGCCTCATGGACCAAGGCCGTGGCCTGAAGGGTCTGCCCCGGCTTCTCCTGAGCCAACTTCCGCGCGGCCAGCCTCCGCAGCTCGTCGTAAACCAGCGGGAGGAGTTGCTCGGCGGCCAGTGGGTCGCCCTGCTCGATCGCCGCGAGGATCCGGGTCACTTCGGTCATGGCGGACGGTCGTCCCGGGCCATCCGCTCGTACCACGGTCACGACCGACCCCGAAACACCGTTGCCCCGGCTCAGCCCGAGCGAGACCGCCCTGAGCGCGGATGACCATCCTTCAGGATAAACTCGGAGGCCAGGACATGATAGGAGGGCGATACTTCGCCGAACCTCGAGGCGACGCGTCCCCGACCTCGTGGCAGCGCGTCTTCGATCACGCTCAGACCACCCGGTCGCGATCAGGAAGACAGGCCGAGCCGAGCACGGATCTCTTGCCTCACTTTCTCCGCGTGGCGGAGGGCGGTGAGAGCTTGTTTCCTGGACGCGTTGTCCCCGGGATAGCGATAATCGACTGCGTAGTTGCTGAGAGAAGCAAGCTGTCGGCGAAGCGTTCGGAGTGTCGCGTCGCGAGGCAGAAGCAAGTTCAGAAGATTCACGAGGTTGTGGATGCGCGGCGGCACGAGTCCCCATTCCTGAAGGATCGCCTTGAGGTACTTCTCGGCCGACTGCTGGCAGTGAAAGCAAATGAGGTCATTGAGCGGCGGCTTGCTCTGCTCCAGGCTTCTTGCGCCGCGTAGGTCGTCCTCGGCCTTGCGGACCCATCGAGCCGTCAGTCTTTTCATAAAGGACCTTGCCCTTGGCCAGTACCTCCCGCAGGAACCAGTCCCCGTCCTCCCAGTCACGCTGGACTCGCTTCGGAGTGCGTACGATCAAATCCAAAGAAAAAGGTGCTTCGACGGCCAGGATGATCCGGAGCGCCTGATCAATTTGGTTGCGGGCCGGCATCACCACCAAGATGTCGACATCGCTCCATTCATGGGGCTGGCCGTAGGCATACGAGCCGAACAGAATGATCCTGGCCGGATCAAACTTCTCCGCGATCTGGCGGGCGAAACGGCGAATCGCCGCCATCGGGATGTTCGGAGAGTCATACCGACAACACGGTGCATCTTTCGCGGTTCTAAGATGATCCTTGCTCATCGACTCAGTCTACTCGAAGTGGCTGCGCACGTCAGCGACGTCTCGGTGGCGAGAGGGGAGTGCATGGTTACGAATCAGGTTCAGCGAGCGCCTCCGTCCTTTCCTCGCTGCTCGAGATTTGTCACCGCTCAAACCATCCATACTTGGAGGCACTCCCTTTCATCGCCAGGTCCCGCATCATAGACTCGACCAAAACCAGCCCGTCAGCTTTTGCCCCCCCGACCCGCCGTGACTGTCGATGAATCGCTTCAAGCCGAGATGGAAGTTGCGTCCCCCCTAGGATTTGAGGAGGAGTCCTCCCCCGCCATCGACTTTTCCACAAATCCCGAGGTTGTTCGAGCCGTCGCGGAGGGGTTCCGGCTCGGATACGGATACCTCTTCAACCCCGCCTTCGCCACGGAAATCTCGCTCATCGATCCGCTGCCGCATCAGCGAATCGCGGTCTATGACCACATGCTCCCCCAGCCCCGTCTGCACTTCCTGCTCGCCGACGAGCCGGGCGGCGGCAAGACCATCATGGCAGGGCTTTACATCCGGGAGATGCTGGCGCGAAGGCTCATCCGGCGAATCCTGGTCGTCCCCCCCGCGGGGCTCATCGGAAATTGGGAGCGCGAGCTACGCACCCTCTTCAGCCTCGACTTCCACATCATCGGTGGCTCGGACTCGAAGGCAGACAACCCATTCCGGGGACCGAACAGTGACCGTCTGATCGTCAGCGTCGATACGTTGGCGGGCGAGCGGACCTTCGCTCGCCTCCAGGAACAGGGCGTCGAGCCTTACGACCTGTGCATCTTCGACGAATCCCACAAGCTCTCCGCCGACCGCCAGCCTGATTTCTCGATCCGCCGGACGGACCGATACCGGGTCGCCGAAGCTCTGGCGGGCGTCCCCGGCGGCGATCCCCGCTGGTCGCTCGACTGGTCCAGCCACCACATGCTGCTGCTCACCGCCACGCCGCACATGGGCAAGGACTTCCCGCGGGCTCGCATCTTGAACCGGTCGGCGGCCCGGCTGGCGATGTCGATCTTCCAGCGGAGACTCGCCAGCTCCACCTATGCCATGATGCGGTCGTTCGAGCGTCGTCTGGAAAAGCTCAAGGGTCTGATCGAATCGATTCAGACCGGGAAGATCACCGTCGATCAGCTCACCCAAATGCAACGGAAGCTCGATGAGACGAAAGATGTTCTTGACGAGGAGACCGGCGACGAAGAATCACCGAAGGAGGGTAAGGAAGGAAACGAGCTGACCGAGCACAAGGCGATGGGCGGGGTCGTCGCCGTCTCGCTCACCGAGCTCATCGCCGAGCAGCAGCATGACCCGATCATCATCATCAACCTGATCGCGGGGAAAACCCGCGAAGGTCGGGTCATGATGACCCTGCTCGACAAGCTGGAGCGCATCCGCAAGGAGCTCGGGAACGACAAGGTCTTCGACGTCATCGGGCGGCTGTTCGAGGGCGTCTCGATCAAGCAGTACATGGAGCAAGCCGTCAGCGAGGAGGGCGCGGAGGAGGCGGTCCGCGGGCTCGAAGGCGTTCTGACCAAGGAGCAAGTCGAAGCCCTCGAAGCCCGGGAGCGCCGGCTCTACGGCGACGGGGGCGACGTGAAGGCCGTCCTCGCATCGGAGCGGGAGAAGCTCCAGCGGGAGGGATGGCGACGGCTCTTGCCCGGCTACGTCCGCCGTTTCATCGAGAAGTCCGCACCATTCCTCAACCTGGGCATGGAAGGGGATCTCGACGGGACCTTCGCATTGAAACCGCTGGCACCGGGTGCGCCTGGATGCCTGGGCACCCCAGGTCAAGAGCCTTGTCGATAATCACACGGTTCGCGCGCTGGTGACAGGAAGCTCCTCACTGAGGATCGAGGCTGGGCGCGATAGCCTGGCCGGGCGAGTCACCACGGTGGACATGGGTCCTCTTCTGTTGCGTGAGGTTTCCCTTCTTCGCTCTGGTCATCGCGTCGACGCGTTCTGGGCGGACAACGGGTTGGACAGAGTCGCCACACCGAGTTTCTGGCGCGAGGGCATCCAGTTCGCGCAAGATACGGGACATCTGAGGGAGGAAGCCTTCCGTTCGTTCTCAGAGCGAGGCGCCTATCCCATTGCGCATGAGCGCCACGACGTTCCCTGGCCGGAGGTAGCGGACTACCTGAATGAGACCGTAATCAAGCGGGCGATCCAGCACGAACTGAGGATGGGATCGCGAGGGCAAAAGCGTGATGAGAAGCTCCTCGAAGAGGGCTTTCGCCTCTGTTGCCGATACGCGGGACAATCTCCGGGACAGAACCTATTTGTCCCTGAAATCCAGCAAGCCCTCCATGGGAACATCGGTTGGAATCGCATTCTGAACTACTTACGGTTTCTCGACGGAACCCTGCTGATCCGACTGATTCCTCCGATGGAACTCCGGCTCAAGCGGCGGAGATCATCGTCCAAGATCTGCTTGTGCGATCACGCACCTCGAGCCAGTTGGCTCCAAGAGATCGTCCCGCTCGATCCAACCGAGCTTCGCGCCCACGCGCATTTGACCGATCTGGCAGGACACCTCGCGGAAAGCACTCTCGGTTACTTTCTTGCTTCCATCCCCAGTCTGGACGTTGCACATTTCCCGGCTCGGGGGTCTGAACCTGAAGTCGACTTCGTCATCACGGTGGGAACGAAGCGCATTCCCATCGAGGTCAAGTATCGGCGTCGGATCCAATCCCATGACGATACCGTGGGGCTTCGGGCTTTCCTCGAGAAGACCGTCTACAACGCTCCATTTGGACTGCTTGTGACCCAGGTAGACGGACAAACCGTTCCCGACCCAAGAATCATCCCGATCTCGCTTTCCTCCTTGCTGTGGCTCCGATGAACTCTGACCAGCCCCGCCTCATCGAAGTAGCCTTTTGGTAAACTGATCGTGACGGCCACGGGGAGTGTCAGAATCGACGGCTCAGCGATTCAGGAGGCCGACCGTGAGGCCCGAAAACTCCTCGATTCGGCGGAGAGCGTTGTCAAAGCTCGACAGACTTGAACGTCGTTGACCATCCGCCAGGACCAAGGCGGTTTGATCGGGGAGCACCTGAACAAGGACATCTCACATGAACGACGCAGAGCTCGAGCAGCTTCTCGATGATATCGAGTCGGATCGAGCCGAGAGAACCGAATCAACCACCGACGGCGACAAGTTCCGCCAAGCAGTCTGCGCCTTCGCCAACGATCTGCCGGATCACCGCACGACGGGCGTCCTCTTCGTGGGAGTAAACAACAAGGGCGAGCCAACGGGTATCAAGGTCACCGATCAACTCCTGCAGAACCTTGCTTCCATTCGTGGAGATGGCAACGTCCTGCCCTTTCCGTCGCTGGACGTTCAGAAGAGGATGCTGAAGGGTCAGGACGTCGCTGTCGTGCTGGTGCATCCGTCGAGCGCTACGCCTGTACGATACAAGGGGACAATCTGGATTCGCACGGGACCCCGTCGCGGGATCGCGAATCCAGATGACGAGCGTCGTCTAAACGAGAAGCGACGCTTCCGTGACCTGCCGCCGGACATTCGGCCGATCGAGTCTGCCGGGCTCGACGCGCTGGACGAGTTGCTCTTTCACTTGGCTACGTGCAGCGTTTCGGGTTCGGCATCGTCACTGCTCGCCAAGAACTCGCCAAGAACGGCAATCCGGAGCTCGAGTTCCAGGTCGAGGACTCCTACGTCGGGGCCATAATCAGGAGGCGACGATGAGCATCCCGGTGATCGCGTTCTTCAATAACAAGGGGCGTGTCGGCACGACCACGATGGTCTACCACCTCGCCTGGATGTTCTCGGAGCGTGGTTTGCGCGTCATCGCCGCCGACCTTGATCCGCAGAGCAACCTGACTGCCGCCTTTCTCGATGAAGACCGGCTCGAGCAGGTCATGCCCAGCGACGGGGGTGCCCTCACCATCTTTGGCGCAGTGAAGCCCCTCAAGCAGGGAACCGGCGATATCGCTGAGCCTCACGTCGAGATCGTCTCGGATCGCCTCGGGCTAATCCTCGGCGATATGGCGCTGTCCACATTCGAGGACGACCTCTCCGAAGTCTGGCCGAAATGCCTCGGGGGTGATCCTCGCGCTTTTCGCATCACGTCCGCCTTCTGGCGACTTGTGCAAGAGGCAGGTAAACAGCATGGGGCTGACGTCATCCTGATCGACCTCGGCCCGAACCTCGGTGCAATCAATCGAGCTGCACTCATTGCTTCGGACTTCGTGGTCATTCCGCTGGGGCCTGACCTCTTCTCCCTACATGGTCTTCAAAACCTGGGGCCTGCTCTCCGGAGGTGGCGCGATGGATGGACCAAACGGCTTGGCGAGAACCCGCTAGAATCCTTACCGTTGCCCTCGGGCAGGATCAAGCCCATCGGCTATATCGTCCTTCGTCACTCCATCCGGCTCGACCGCCCCGTCAAGGCGTTTGAACGCTGGATCGCACGGATGCCCTCCACCTACGCCGTGGCTGTGCTCGACCAAGAGAAGCCCGACCCCAAGATGACCATCGACACGGACTCTAACTGCATCGCCAAGCTGAAGGACTATCGCAGCCTGATGCCCCTGGCCCAAGAGGCCCGTAAGCCGATGTTCTTCCTCAAGCCCGCCGACGGCGCGCTGGGCGCCCACACCTACGCCGTCACCGACGCGTACAAGGACTTCAAGAACGTCGCCAGCAAGATCGCCGCCAACGCCGGACTCCCGGCTCTCTCATGACCGATACACCCCGCCTTATCGAAGTTGCGTTCCCCCTCAAGCAGGCGTCCCTCGACTCGGTCCACGAGAAGAACGTCCGGCACGGGCACATCATCCACGGTCAGCGAGGGATCGAGGTAAAGGGGCGTGCCGGGATCGGCGACGTCGATTTGACCGCGAACGAGTGGCCGAAGGCGTGCAACCAGCGCGGGCGCTACTGGCTTTACGTCGTCTACGACTGTGGCACGTCTCATCCCCGATTACTGCGGGTCCAAGACCCTTTTGGTAAACTGGTCGGGAAAGCCAAGAGGGCGTCAGGATCGACGAGACGGCCATATTCGATGCAGCGAACGGGGACTGAACCATGAGCACTGCCGAAGCGACTGAACTGACGGACGTACTGAACCGGATCAAGACCTGGCCGACGACGTTGCGGATCACGCTGGCGCGCAAAATCCTTGAGTCTCTTGATAAGGCGGAAGCGCCGGCGGCACCGCCTCCCCCGAAGACGCGCGGGTTATCGGCGGCGGAAGTCCAGGGCTTGCTCAAAACAGACCGGCCCCCCCCCGATGACGAGACCGTCAAACCTTTGGAGACGATCGAGACTCACCCCGTCAGTCCGCCGCCACGCAAGGGGTCACTCAAAGACCTGCTGGGGATTCTCAAGACGGACGCGCCGCCCCCGAACGATGAGGAATGCCGGGCGATCCTCGAAGAGGAACTCATCAAGAAGCACGTTAAATGAGGGTCTTGCTCGACACCAACGTCATCCTCGGACGACCTCCAGATCGAGTGTGCCAGCGACGCCCGCCTCGACGCCATCGTCACCCGCAACCCCAAGGACTTCGCCAGCTCCCCGGTCCCGGTCCTGACCCCCGCGGAACTCCTGGCCCGGCTCCCGAAAGCCCCCGATGCCTGACCCCGACAAGCCCCGCCTCATCGAAGTCGCCTTCCCCCTCAAGCAGGCATCCCTGGACTCGGTCCACGAGAAGAACGTCCGGCACGGCCATATCTCGACGCTGCATATTTGGCCCGCCAGAAGACCACTGGCGGCGTGCCGGGCGGCACTGATCGCGACGCTTCTGCCCGATCCGGGGACGGCGCAGGGGCGGAAGGAACTGCTGGAGAAGATCGGGGGCAAGGTCGTCACGCGGGTCGAGCGGAAGAAGAACAAGACGGGAAGGTTGTCGAGAAGATCAGGGAGGAGACCGAGGGGGGAGTCTTGCATTGGGGCAATGAAAACAGCCCCGACATGGATTGGTTCCGCGAGGAGATCAAGAAGGGGTACGGCGGGCGAGCTCCACGAGTGCTCGACCCGTTTGCTGGGGGCGGCGCAATCCCGCTCGAAGCCATGCGGTTGGGGTGCGAGGCGATGGCCATCGACATCAACCCCGTCGCCTGGTTCCTCCTCAAATGCACCTTGGAGTACCCCCAGAAGCTCGCCGGCCAAGTCCGTCCGCTGCCGAAATTCGCGATGGAGTCGCCCGAATTCATGCAGGCGTTCCTCAAGGGCACGGCTAAGCTCACCAAGAAACAGGTTGAGAAAGAATCTGCCCAGTTCCAGCGCGGGCTCTTTCCTCCTCCCGACGTCGACCTGTCCTGGCACGTCCGGGCCTGGGGCTGGTGGGTCCTCCAGAAGGCCAAGGTGGATCTGGAGCGGTTCTATCCCACCATAGACGGCAAGCCGACGGTCGCCTACCTCTGGGCGCGGACCGTCACATGCAAGAACTGCCGGGCGACGGTCCCGCTCCTGAAGACTCGATGGCTGTGCAAGAAGGACAACAAGCGAGTGGTATTGACGATGGAGCCCAACGTCGATGGGACGGGCTTCGTCTTCGGCGTAGACCAAGATTTCCCCGCCGGCGGCGGCAACCTTGCCGGGCGGCGCGCGCAAGACAAGCAGGCCGGTGTCGGGACGATGTCCCGATCTGGGCGATGTGCCCGATCTGTCAAACGATCATGACCTGGGACGACCTGCGGAGCGAAGGGCAGGCGCAGCGCTTCGGTTCGACGATGCTCGGCGTTGTCGTCGATGGCAGGGACGGCAAGGAGTATCGTCCCCCGGACGCGGCGGAGGCTCGGCTCGCCCTCGATTACGTGCCGAGGATGAGGGAACTGTTCGAGGGGATTCCGTTCGGGCTGCCCTTGGAAAACACGCCAGAGCCGTTCGGGCCTCGCAGGCACGGAGCATCGCTGCGTCGGTACGGGATGCTTCGGTGGGCGGATTTGTTTTCACCAAGGCAGTTATTGGTACTTGGCACCTTCGCACACTGGACCAGAGCCGCCGAAGATGAAATGCGTCCCGATGGCTACTCTGATCCGTGGGTGGAGGCGATCACGTCTTACCTTGGCTTGGCACTCGATCGGTTAGCCGACTACTCCAGCACAATCTGTAGCTGGCACAACACCGGAGAGAAGATCAGGAATACGTTCGGGAGATTCGCCTTGCCGATTGTCTGGGATTATGCCGAAGTGATGGCTACATCCCAGACTTCCGGTGGATACACGGGGGCGATTGAGTGGATCAGCATGTTCATTTCGCATGCCTTGGAATTTGTTCGGGGCTCCCCAACCCCGAACGTGATCATCCGGAGCAGTATATGCAGTCATGAGCATAAATATGACGTTATCTTGACCGACCCTCCCTATTACGACGCGATCTCTTACTGCGACCTGATGGACTTCTTCCACGTCTGGCTTCGCCGGGTCCTGCACGGCCGCTCGCCAGAGATCGACGCAGCTTTCAAGGAACCGTTGGGACCCAAATGGAACCATCAAACCAACGATGGCGAGTTGGTTGATGACCCCTCACGCCACGGCTGGGATCGACCAAAATCGAAGGCGGTCTACGAGGACGGCATGTGCCGCGCATTTGCGGCATGTCACGAGGCACTCGATGCGCAGGGCAAGTTTGTCGTCGTCTTCGCCCACAAGTACCCAGAAGCCTGGGAGACGCTGGTCTCGGCGATCATTCGAGCAGGATTTGTCGTTGATGGTAGCTGGCCGATCCAAACGGAGATGAGCAACCGGACCCGAGCCCTTTCTTCGTCCGCACTTTCCTCGTCGGTCTGGCTCATCTGCAAGAAGCGTCCCGAAACCGCCCGCCCCGGTTGGGACAACCGCGTCCTCGACGAGATGCGGCAGAACATCCACGCGCGGCTCCGCGACTACTGGGACGCGGGTATCCGGGGTCCCGACTTCGTCTGGGCGGCGACGGGGCCGGCGATGGAGGCGTACAGCAAGCATCCGGTCGTCAGGAAAGCGAATGAGCCGGGCAAGCTTATGGAGGTCACCGAGTTCCTCCGCGCCGTCTGTCGCCTGGTTGTCGATTTCGTCGTCGGGCGGGTCCTGACCGGGGGTGACGAGACGTCCGCAAGCGGGTTGGATGATGTCACCACCTACTACATCCTCCACCGCCACGACTTCGGCGTGAGCGATGCCCCTGTCGGACCGTGTATTCTCTATGCAATCTCCTGCAACCTGTCGGACCGTGATCTCGCCGACCGGCATGAGATCCTGCTCCGTACCGGCGGCCTCTCCTCCGATGAGGAGGACGCCGAGGACACCGAGAGCGAGGTCGAGACCGATACCGATGCCGAGCGCGAGGAAGGCACGGGCAGCACGGTCAAGCTCCGTCCGTGGCATCAGCGGAAACGGAAAACGATGGGCGACGACGCCGAGGGTCGCCCCGCCCCGCTCATCGACCAGGTCCACCGCCTGATGCAGCTCTGGAAAACGGGCGATGTCGCCAAGGTGGATGACTATCTCGACTCCCGTGGGCTACGGAAGAATGCCCTTTTCCTCCACCTCCTCCAAGCCCTGATCGAGCTGTCCCGCCGCGACGAACAGCGGGACGAGACGGTCATCCTCGAAAACCTGAGCAACCACCTCCAGGCACGCGGGGTGGCCCCGACACGCGCGGTTGCCCTACCCGGCTTTGGCGACGGTGATGAGAATGAAGAAGGAATCGAATCAAAGGACGACTGACTTCCCTCGGGGTGGGCTGATGAAGAGTTGGGCTTGCACAAGCTGCGCGTTCATCCCGATTTCGTTGCGCGGTTTTTCCCCCCTTGCGAAGGGGGGGTCAGGGGGGGTGGTCCCGGCATAATCAATTACAGGGTGTTCAAAGGGGCTTCTTCCGGCCGCCTCGTCGCGACTCTTGGAAACGATCTCGAAACCCGACCAAACGCCTTGAAAACAAGGGGGAAAACCGGTTTTGAGATCGTTGCTAATCCCGGTTGTAAAGGAGGGGAAAAGCCATTCACGGTGTCCGAGGCGTGCGTCCCCACCCCCCCTGGCCGCCCCTTCGCAAGGGGGGGAAAGGGTTCGGTCGCTCGCGCCGTCGTTCGATCGCGCGCCATAAAAACACGCGTCTCGAACCCGTTCCTCCAGTGCGGTCAACACCAACTTTTCATCACGCCACCCTCGGGGTACTCAACGTGATCGACGCCTTGCACCTACATCGGTTCAAAAACTTGAAGGACGCGACGCTCACGCTTGGTCCGTTCACCGTCCTCATCGGGGCCAATGCTTCCGGAAAGAGCAACATCCGCGATGCCTTCCTCTCTCTGCATGGAATTGGCAGGGGTTATAGCCTGGCGGAGATTCTGGGAGAGAAGTGCGTCGGCGGTGAGCGGGTCTGGGGTGGAATTCGGGGCGGAGTACGTGAACTGGCGTACTTCGGGTCGGGCTCATTCGAGCTGGTCGTTGCATTGCGGCTCCCTCCGGAGGGGAGAACGGTTCCGCCCGTCGAGTACCGGATCGAGGTCTCCGTCGCGGAACCGGCCGCCAAAGCTCCCCGTAAAGACTTTGGGTTTCTGGACCTGTCGCCCCCGCAGATGCGGATTCCATCCCAGCCGGGTCAGACGAGACTTGGTGATCGAGGCGAAAACCTGTCCTCCGTCCTGGCCGCTATCTGTGCGGATGCTTCCAGGAAGGAAATCCTCCTGGAATGGGTCCGCAAGCTGTCCCCGATGGGCGTGGATGACCTGCTTTTCGATCAAGACGCGGCGGGTCGAATTCTTCTGAGACTGGTGGAGAAGGACGGCCGGAGCGTTTCCGCCCTGAGTGCTTCAGACGGCACGCTCCGGTTTCTGGCCATCCTCGCCGCGCTGTTCGGCCCCGAGCCCGCGTCGTTCTACTCTCAAGACGAGGAGGCGTGACCGTGGCGCGCCGCAAGCCCATTCGGCCGAACGCGGAGATCGTCCAGGAACCCGAGTACGGCGGCTTCGTCGCGGGGCTCTCGGAGTTGCTGGAACAGTCCCGCCGCACGGCGGCCCGCGCGGTCAACAGCGTCCTGACGGCGACCTACTGGGAGATCGGTCGTCGGATCGTGGAGTTCGAGCAGAGGGGCAAGGCACGCGCCGGCTACGGCAAAGCCCTTCTGGAGCGGCTGGCGAAGGATTTGACGGCAAGGTCGGTCGAGGGTTTTCCCAACGCAACATCGAGCAAATGCGGGCGTTTTACCTCGGTTGGCAAATTCTCTCAACGCCTTCGAGCAATTTGGAGGCTCGGGCGAATTGCCAGACGCCGTCTGGCGATTCTGTTGTTGCTGAAAAAGCGCAGACACCGTCTGCGCTATTCCCATCCACGGGCACCGATCTCAAGAGAGTCACTGCCAGGAGGACCCGAAAAGCGCAGACGGTGTCTGCGCAATCTCCGGTGTGCCCACCGCCGGTCCCTGACTTCCCGGACTTGATCGGCGCGTTTCCGCTCTCGTGGTCGCACTACACGCGGCTGATGTCGGTGGAGAAGCCCCATGCCCGCGTCTTCTACGAGTCGGAGGCGGTCCGGGGCGTCTGGTCGGTCCGGCAACTCGATCGGCAGATCGGCACGCAATTCTTCGAGCGGACCTCGGCGTCGAAGCGACAGGAGGCGATGCTGGCCCGGGGGCAGCAACCCCAGCCCGAGGACGCCATCTCGGCGCGAGACGAGGTCCGCGACCCCTGTCTCCTGGAGTTCCTCGACCTCAAAGACGAGTATAGCGAGACCGAACTGGAGGAGGCGATCATCCACCGCCTGGAATGGTTCCTCCTGGAGTTGGGGACTGGGTTCGCCTTCATCGCCCGCCAAAAGCGAATCCGGGTCGGCGACAAGTGGTATCGCATCGACCTGCTTCTGTATCATCGCGGCCTGCGGTGCCTCGTCATCATCGACTTGAAGACGGGGCCATTCACCCACGCCGACGCCGGGCAGATGAACCTGCACCTGAACTACGCCAAGGAACACCTGACGCTGCCAGACGAGGCAGACCCGGTCGGGATCATCCTCTGCGCCCACAAGAACGACGCCGTGGTGAAATACGCCACCGGCGGCATCCAGACCCAGGTGTTCGCCACCAAGTACCTGACCCGGCTGCCGGACGAAGAGACCCTGAGGCGCGAGATCCTGGCCACCCAGCACGCCCTGGAGCACCGCGCCGCCGCCAAGAAAGACCGCCCATGACCAAGCTCGCCTGGAAACCCTGGCATCAGGCCGTCCAGTTACGCCCCGACCTGCTCTCGGGCGACCTGCCGATGGCGCAGTTCGCCGCCGATCTTCACGACGTTGTGATGGACCGTGGTACGTCGGTCTATCGCATACCCTACGAGTTCTTTGCCCTCACCTACCCGACCTATAACCTCCGCGAGCTGACGAAGGACGTGGTCCGTCGCCTGGCGGGTAAGAGCGACAAGGCGATCCGCCAGCTCGAGCTGACCTACGGCGGTGGCAAGACCCACACGCTGATCGCCCTGCTGCATCTCGTCCGCGACCCCGCCTCACTCCCCGATTTACCTGCAGTCAACGAGTTCCGCCAGCACATCGGCATCACCCCGCCCCGGACGCGGGTCGTGACGATGCCGTTCGACAAGAAGGAGGATGTCGCCGAGGTGCTCCGGCGGCGGTTCTTCGTCCCTGATTCAATCCGCGACCTTCAGGCGTTTCGACCGCATGTCGTCGCCGCCCTGCATGGGATCGCCGCTCTGGACGATCCGACGCGGAAGGAAGGAAACGCCGCCGAGCTACGTTACCTGGCGAGCTACCCCTTCCACCCCGACCTGACCGAGGTCCTCTACACCAAGTGGACGCAACTGGAAGGCTTCCAGCGGACTCGCGGAGTTTTGCGGACCTTCGCCCTGGCGTTGCGGGACGCGGCCAGGTGGGACCAGTCTCCGCTGGTTGGTCCCAACGTGTTCCTCACGGAGCCGGGGAAGCAAGGGGTCTCGGCGGCGGCGCGGGAGGTGTCGGATGTCGCCAGCAAGGAAGAGTACGAGGGCAAGCGGCAGGAGTGGGACAAGATTCTGGAGGGGGAGCTCGCCAAGGCAAGGACGATCCAGGAAGAAGATGCACAGCGATGCGTGCGACCGCATCCAGCCCGAGCTGGTTGAGGCGAAGCTGCTCAAGTCCATCGAGGGCATCAAGAACCTCACGGCGGGAACTTCGGGCCTGAGTTTCAAGGTGAAGGTCCACCTGCTGCCCGACAAGCCCGGCGATGTGGGTGACGATGGGGAGTTCCACTCCGCGGTCCTGGGTCCGAAGGCGGCATCGAGCTCCGGTAATCCGAGTGCCGAGGCGCGGCGATTCCTCGATGAGACGACGGGAGCGGATCGTCCCCGTGTCCACCGCAACGCGGTGGTCCTGGCAGTCCCCTCACGGGACGGACTGGAGATCGCCCGAACCCGGATCAGGGACTACCTGGCGTGGGAAGAGGTCCAGTCGCAGTTGAAGGAACAGAACGTCGAGGACCAGATCCGGCTGGAGACCCTGATCTTGAGGAGCCTTCGCTCAGTTCCCACAACTGCCGAAGATGCTCAATCGCCAGGCAATCCTGGACACGATCCTCCAGGGCGGCCGGGAGGGCCAGTTCGTGCTGAGGCTGGCGCGCCCGGACCGTTCGTTCCGAACGTTTTGGCGACAGACGCCGAGCGACGAAGATCTGAAGGACCCGGCTCTGGAAGTCGTTCTCCCCGCGCACGCCGGACTGCCGCAGATCGATCTGTCCTTGCTCGCCCCGAAAGTCCTGCAAGGGCTGTGGCCCGGTGATGAGATCATCGTTGGCGACCTCAAAGAGTACTTCAGCGGGGGGCGAGTCGTGAAGCTGCCCCGCGAAGGATACGAGGAACCCATAACGATTCCGAAGGATCTCCTCACCAAGATCAACGGGCTGCTCAACGACGTCTCGAAGGAGCTGAAGTTCGAGACCTGATTTAGGAACAGGTCGGAAATAGCTTCCCGATTTAGCTTCTCTGGTTTTCCGGGTGCCACTGGCTCTGCCAGTGCCCGCCCAAGCATGGGGACACTGGCAGAGCCAGTGGCACACAAATACGAAGTCGGGAAGTTATTTCGGGCC